>NZ_JALNPN010000039.1:0-5295 GCF_024520835.1 Pantoea sp. Fr+CA_20 | reverse complement strand
CCCATGCGAGAGTAGGGAACTGCCAGGCATCAAACAAGTGAAGAAGCCCTGAACGAAAGTTCAGGGCTTTTTTACGTGCGTAAGTTGTGGAAAACGGGTCTTCAAGATCGCTCCTCCTGCTTTATTGCCTTCTGCACACAGCCATTCTTATCCTCATATGTGACACAACCGCAAAATCATCCTGTATTACCCTGCTTGTACGCTCTATTCCCGCTGCTATTGAGATTATTCAAGAGCAACAGCATCCCAGAAAGCCATTCACCGCACGCAATTTCCCCCGCATTATCGTTGTGATGCGGTAAACTACGGCCAGATTAACCAGTTAAGGCCGTCTCATGTCCAGTTCGAACACCTCATTAAAAGCCGACAACACGCTGGGGCTTGATGTCAGCGCAAAAACACGCATTGTCGCCGAAACGCCTGAAGCGATACTTTCAGCCTGGCAAATGAGCCAGCACAATCAGCAACCTTTTTTGGTCCTTGGGGAAGGCAGCAACGTGCTGTTCCTTGAAGACTTCGCGGGCATTGTCGTGATCAACCGTATCAAAGGGGTTGAGATCCGCGATGAGAATGAGAGCTGGAAACTGCATGTTGGGGCGGGTGAGAACTGGCATCAACTGGTGAAAACTACGCTGGAGAAAGGGATTTCAGGCCTGGAAAACCTTGCGCTCATTCCTGGAATGGTGGGATCAGCACCTATCCAGAATATTGGCGCTTATGGGGTAGAGTTAAAAGATGTATGTGAGTACGTCGACGTGCTGAATTTGCATACCGGCATCACGCAACGCCTGAGCCGGGAGGCGTGCCAGTTTGGTTACCGTGACAGTATTTTCAAACACCAGTACCAGGCAGGCTATACGATTATTGCCGTCGGTTTCTCATTAAAAAAACACTGGCAGCCCGTCCTCACCTATGGTGATTTAAAAACGCTGAATCCTGCGACGGCAAATGCCTGGGATGTCTTCCATGCGGTCTGCCATATGCGACAGAGCAAATTACCGGATCCGAAAATAACCGGTAACGTGGGCAGTTTTTTTAAAAACCCGGTGATAACAGGCCCGCAGGCCGCTGCGTTGCTGAATGAGTACCCGATGATGCCACATTACCCTCAGCCTACAGGTGATATTAAACTTGCAGCAGGCTGGCTTATCGATCAATGCCAGCTCAAAGGCTACCGGATTGGCGGTGCGGAAGTTCACCAGCAGCAGGCTTTAGTGCTAATCAATGCTGGAAATGCCACACCTGATGACATTGTTGCTCTGGCAAAAAGCGTGCGCGCGCACGTAGGTGAAAAATTTAATGTCTGGCTGGAGCCAGAAGTCCGTTTCATTAAGGCACAAGGTGAATGCAACGCTGTAGAGGTAATCTCATGAAGGATCATAGCGTACCACTGAAATTAATCGATATCCTGGCAGATGGCGAATTTCACTCTGGTGAGCAGCTAGGAGAAACGCTTGGCATGAGCCGTGCGGCGATTAATAAGCATATTCAAACGCTGAAAAGTTGGGGCATTGACGTGTATACCGTGACGGGTAAAGGCTACAGTTTCCCTGCACCGCTTCAGTTACTGAATGAACAAGAGATTCTTGCTCAGCTGTCCCAGCCTGATATCGCAGTCATACCAGTGATTGATTCAACGAATCAGTATTTACTCGAACGCATGAATTCACTGCCCTCAGGATCGGTCTGTGTTGCTGAATATCAGCAAGCAGGGCGAGGACGACGTGGGCGGTACTGGTTTTCGCCTTTTGGTGCCAACCTCTATATGTCTATGTACTGGCGTCTGGACCAGGGACCGGCAGCTGCAATGGGGCTCAGTCTGGTGATTGGTATCATTATGGCAGAGACCCTGCGGTCGCTGGGTGCCCAAGACGTACGGGTGAAATGGCCCAACGATATTTACCTTAATGACAGAAAGTTAGCAGGTATTTTAGTCGAATTAACCGGTAAAACCGGCGATGCCGCTCATATTGTCATTGGTGCCGGAATAAATCTGGCGATGAGAAATGCCGAGGCAGCCCAGATTAATCAGGGCTGGATTAATTTGCAGGAAGCTGGCGTAACCATTAATCGTAACGAGCTTGCGGCAAAACTGATCAATCGCCTGCGTGAAGCATTACCTGTATTTGAGCAGGAGGGCTTAGTCCCCTTTGTCGCGCGCTGGGCTGAACTGGATAACTTCATTAATCGCCCGGTGAAATTACTGATTGGCGAACGAGAAGTGCACGGCATCGCTCGCGGTATTGATAACCAGGGTGGTTTGCGGCTTGAACAAGACGGGATAATTAAATCGTGGGTCGGGGGAGAAATATCGCTTCGACCGCTTTGAGGAATAAATAAAGCCTGCTTTTTAGCAGGCTTTATATACCGTTGACTATTTTCTGAGACGCAGCTTTTCTACCGCATGGTTCCCGCTTTTAGTCATAATCAAACTGGCCCTTTCACGTGTAGGAAGAATATTTTCCTTAAGGTTCAACCAGTTAATTTCTTTCCACAACGCGCCGGCAATGTTCACAGCCTCGTCCTCAGGCAACTGAGCATAGTGGTGAAAATAAGAGTTGGGATCGGTAAAAGCGCCCTGACGAAATTTCAGAAAACGATTCACATACCAGCGCTGTAATAGATCTTCTTCCGCATCTACGTAGATTGAAAAATCCACAAAATCAGAGACAAAAACATGATGCGGATCGTGAGGATAATCCATGCCACTCTGCAGCACATTTAATCCTTCCAGAATCAGAATGTCAGGTTGCTTAACCACCTTGTCACCATCCGGAATCACATCATAAATTAAATGGGAATAGACGGGAGCCGTGACCTGGCTGGCCCCTGACTTAAGGTCAGAAACAAATTTAACCAGCCGATGCATATCATAGGATTGAGGAAAGCCTTTTTTCTTCATTAAGCCGCGTTCTTTAAGCACAGCGTTGGGATGAAGAAAACCATCTGTCGTAATGAGCTCAACCTTACGGTGTCCGGGCCAGCGGCTCAGAAGCGCCTGTAAAACACGTGCGGTAGTACTTTTGCCAACCGCGACGCTGCCTGCAATGCTGATGATATAGGGAATTTTTTGCCCATTCGTTCCCAGAAACTGTTCCAGCACGGCCTGGCGGCGGACATTTGAACTGATATAGAAATTAAGTAAACGTGAGAGTGGCAGATAGATTTCTGCCACTTCTTCAATTGAAAGATCTTCATTGATCCCTTTCAATTGGGCGATCTCATCCTCTGACAGCGTCATGGGAACCGAGTCGCGTAATGCCGCCCACTGTTCACGTGTGAACTGTAAATAAGGCGTGGTGAGTGATGTCGTTTTATCCATAAGTATACATTTGACTGCAGATTCAAACCCATCTGTACATTTTGCCGATCACTATCCGGGTAGTGTAGAGAAATGAATTGCCGGTCACAGGGTTATTAACGAGAACAATGGGCTGGAGGGTATCACCAGTATAGCTTTTAAAAGAAGTAAAAAATAAACAGTAAACTGCTTTCGCAAGGCTCACCGCAGATTTTGATAAATCTTCAATGTAGGGGCTTGAAATCTTTAATCGTTATGCTTTTTTATCCTCGTTGAGGCATCAGCCACTTCTTAAGTAAAAATGGCAGTAACCGTCATTACGTCTGGATAGCCATATATTGAGGATATGCCGCACATTGACATCGGGTCTTGTAGACATAATTCGCACCCATGTTGATACCACAGTGCAGTAGTCGTACTCAGCATGCTGTCTGAAAGCTGCACCAGGCACATAAACCATGTGCTGCCACGTCTTCTCTGGCGATAAGACTTCCCCGCTGGAGGTGGTCCCCGCTTCCCCTGTCGCCTGTGAAGCCCTTACAGGCTATCAGAACGCTGCACCGGGCACGTACGCTATGGACTGCCACGTTTTCTCTGGCGTTAAGCGCATTGACGCTGTATATGGTCTCTGCTTCCCCTGTCGCGCTGTACACGCCCCATCAGGCTGTCAGGAAGCTGCACCAGGTACATAAACGATGTGCTGCCACGTCTTACTCTGGCGTCAAGCGCATTCCCGCTGCCTGTGGTCTCTGCTTCCCCTGTCGCGCTGTGCACGTCCCATCAGGCTGTATGAAAGCGACACCAGACACATACATCATGGGCTTACAGTTTAAGCCTATCCCCGCTGGGTTGTTGTCTCAGCGGCTCCTGTCACGCCAGTTTGTCCACACAGGCTCTCTGTCAGCTGCCATGATGCGTCAGGCACATGCACAGGAGCTTTCTCTATAACGTTAAGCACATCCTCGCGACTTGTGTCTCGGCATCCCCTGTCGCGCTAAGCATGTTCACACAGGCTTATTATCTGTCACTGTAGAATTACGGGTTGTCTCCCACCTTCCTCTGTCACATCACACTTCCCCGAAGGAGCGGTCTGCATCTCTACATCTAAGGCTGATCATCATGACAAGCCGTGACCGGTGAAGGATTTTTTAGGGGTGCAGCTCGTGCTGAGGCTTGTGTGACCGCACGATTTAAATTGAAGCGTGGTTTAGTCGGTTGAAAACTGAGCAGTTAATACACTTTTTTGCTGAGTAAGCCAAAAAACGTGATGCAGCCGGACAAATAAAGGGGCAATACCCTGCAGGGCGCAAAAAGGCCAGGGCGAGAGTGAAGAGAAATTTTGACCAGTAATTGGGTGTTATTTCTGCAGATCGGGGATAAATTGCGATGCTTTGCACAAATAGTAAGCGATAGAACAAAAACAGTGATTTTTTTGTTGCATCCTTCTGCCGACCTTCCTAGAATGCGCGTCACTTGATGCCGGCTTAGCTCAGTTGGTAGAGCAACTGACTTGTAATCAGTAGGTCACCAGTTCGATTCCGGTAGCCGGCACCATCAAGTAGGTGGGATTCCCGAGCGGCCAAAGGGAGCAGACTGTAAATCTGCCGTCACAGACTTCGAAGGTTCGAATCCTTCTCCCACCACCATCTCAACCCCCGGGTTGAGAAACAGATAAACAACCTGTTTGTCTGGCAGGTGAGTCACTTCTTCTCACCCTGAATTCAGATTGGGTGTAAGCTCAGTCAAAGCCAGTCAGCTCCGCTGACAGGCGAAGAATAATAGGGGACTTCCCCTGTTATTCACAAGCTACAGAAAGAACAGGTAGCCGAGTTCCAGGATGCGGGCATCGTATAATGGCTATTACCTCAGCCTTCCAAGCTGATGATGCGGGTTCGATTCCCGCTGCCCGCTCCAGATGTGCTGATATGGCTCAGTTGGTAGAGCGCACCCTTGGTAAGGGTGAGGTCCCCAGTTCGACTCTGGGTATCAGCACC
>NZ_JALNPN010000038.1:0-5724 GCF_024520835.1 Pantoea sp. Fr+CA_20 | reverse complement strand
CCTGCTCCACGACTGCCAGCTTAAAGGACAGAGAGTAATCCCGCTGAGTGCGTTTAACATACTGTTTCATCACATTCACCTCAAAACCAGTGGAAAATGTGTCAACGCTATTCAGGACGGGACAGCAAGCATAAAAAAGCAGCCCTAAAGGCTGCTTTTTTTTTTGTGGCTAAAAGCGCAAACGTATCAGCCGTTATTGGCGGCGATAATTTTTGCGACTCTTTCCGCCTCGGCATTCAGTTGCAGCTGGCGATAGGCGTTTTCCATCAGTGGCAGCGCGTCATGCGTAGCCTGCGTATCCGGATAATCGCGCATCATGCCCTCAACACGGTTAACAACCGCGACATAAGCCTCACGCTTGGTATAGAATTGCGCCACCGAAAGCTCATATTTTGCCAGACGATCTTTCAGGTAGACCTGACGCTTGTATGCATCAGCCGCGTACTGGCTGTTTGGATAACTGCGCAGCAGCTGTGCAAAGTCGCGAAATGCATCACGAGCATGGGTAGGATCGCGATCGGAACGGTCGATACCGAAAAAGCCCTGTAATGCCGAATCGTCCAGCGCCATATCCGTCAGCCCTTTCATATAGATGACGTAATCGATGTTAGGATGCGTTGGATTCAAACGCATGAAGCGGCTGATGGCAGCTTGTGCCATGGGCAGATCGGCATTTTTATAGTACGCGTAGATCAAATCCAACTGAACCTGCTGCGAATAGGGACCGAAGGGATAACGATTATCCAGCGCTTCCAGTTGCTTAATCGCCGCTTTAAAGTTACCGTCCTGCAGCTTTTGTTGCGCTGTAGCATAGATTTCAGAAGGCGGGTTGTCCGGTACCGCGTCATTTGAGCCGGAACAACCAACAAGTGCCAGGCTCAGTGTGGCTGCAGCCACCAGATATTTCATACGCGTCATGACGAAGTGATTATCCTCAAAATGTTATGGCGGAAGCTGTCCGTATAGCTCCCGGTAATGACCAGGTACGATAGCACATTATATTAAACGGCATCGCCGTAAAACCCAACGTTAACGAAGAAGCTGTATATGGCACAACAAGTTCAACTCACCGCAACGGTATCCGAGTCACAACTCGGACAACGTTTAGATCAAACTTTGGCGGAATTGTTCCCTGATTATTCACGTTCTCGCATAAAAGAATGGATTCTCGACCAGCGCGTCAGTGTTAACGGCACTGTTATTGATAAGCCAAAAGAAAAAGTGCTTGGCGGCGAGCGCGTATCTATCGATGCAGAGATCGAAGAAGAGCAGCGCTGGGAACCGCAAAACATCCCGCTGGATATCGTTTACGAAGATGAAGATATCATCGTCATCAATAAACCACGTGACTTTGTGGTGCACCCGGGCGCGGGAAATCCCGATGGCACCGTACTCAATGCACTGCTGCATCACTATCCGGCCATTATGGATGTACCGCGCGCAGGTATTGTCCATCGTCTGGACAAAGACACGACCGGGCTAATGGTAGTGGCGAAAACCGTACCGGCGCAAACGCACCTTGTAGATTCACTGCAGCGTCGCGAAATTACACGCGAATATGAAGCCGTGGCAATTGGTACGATGACAGCTGGCGGGACGGTAGATGAACCGATTAGCCGTCACTCGACAAAACGTACTCATATGTCTGTGCACCCAATGGGGAAACCGGCTGTAACCCATTATCGCATCATGGAGCATTTCCGTGCCCATACGCGGTTACGTTTACGACTGGAGACCGGCCGTACGCACCAGATTCGTGTGCATATGTCGCATATTAATCATCCTCTGGTGGGCGATCCGCTTTACGGTGGTCGTCCGCGTCCGCCAAAAGGCGCATCTGAAGACTTCATTACCACGCTGCGCGGATTTGATCGTCAGGCGCTGCACGCTACGATGCTCCGTCTTTACCATCCTATCTCAGGTATTGAAATGGAGTTTCATGCTGCGATTCCTCAGGACATGATCGATCTGATTGATGCGTTGAAAGCGGATACAGAGATGTTCAAGGATCAACTGGACTGGCTATGAGCCTGATTATTCCACAATGGCCTGCGCCTGATCGTGTGCGCGCCGCCTCAACCTTACGTCAGGGCGGGGTCAGTGAGGGCAACTGGCGTTCGCTGAATCTGGGCAGCCATGTGGGTGACAAGCCGCAGCATGTGGCGGCTAACCGAGAGCGGCTGGTCTCGCTTGCGGTGTTGCCGGCGATGCCACAGTGGCTTGAGCAGGTCCATTCAACCGACGTTGAACGCCTCAGCGCAGGCGGAAACCTGCCGCTACAGGCAGATGCCTGTATCACCCGTGATACAGGGGTGGTGTGTGCGGTAATGACGGCTGACTGTCTGCCCGTGTTGTTCTGTTCGGATGACGGCAACGAAGTAGCTGCGGCTCATGCCGGATGGCGTGGGCTATGTGGCGGCGTACTGGAAAATACGCTGGCCCAGTTTCAGGCTGCTCCCGCTCATATCCACGCCTGGCTCGGTCCGGCAATTGGCCCTGATGCATTTGAAGTCGGTGCGGAAGTTCGTCGTGCGTTTGTGGAGAAAGACCCACAGGCCGCCGCCGCTTTTCGTCCAGCGGGCGAGAAATTCTACGCCGACATCTGGCTGCTGGCCCGTCAGCGGCTGCACGCCGCAGGAGTGAAATCCGTTAGCGCGGACTCACGCTGCACCTTTCACGAGCAGGAGGATTTCTTCTCCTATCGTCGCGATGGTGTCACCGGCCGTATGGCAACTTTAATTTGGCTGTTATAGTCTTAGCCCATAAGACGATCCAGACAGCGCATTTTTTACTCCTATCTCAGGTCATTAACCTTGAAAATTTGAGGAATGACCTCATTTTAATCTCCAGTAGCATTTGACCTGTAATGGGAGGAATTATGCGTCTGGATCGTCTTACTAATAAATTTCAACTCGCTCTCTCCGACGCGCAGTCTTTGGCTCTGGGACACGACAACCAGTTCATTGAACCTTTACACCTGATGAGTGCGTTGCTCAAACAGGAGGGCGGTTCCGTTGCGCCGCTGTTGTCCTCAGCCGGTGCTGACGTCGCAGCGTTACGTACGCAGATTGATCAGGCTATTGACCGTCTGCCTCAGGTTGAAGGCAGCGACGGCGATGTGCAACCTTCTGCCGATCTCATCCGAGTGCTTAACCTGTGCGACAAGCTGGCACAGAAGCGCAACGACAACTTTATCTCATCTGAATTATTTGTTTTGGCAGCCCTGGATTCACGTGGCTCGCTGGCGGATATTTTGAAATCCGCAGGTGCCACCAACGAAAAGCTCACCAAAGCGATTGAACAACTTCGTGGAGGCGACAACGTGAACGATCAAGGTGCTGAAGATCAGCGTCAGGCTTTAAAAAAATACACGATTGATCTCACCGAACGCGCCGAAAAAGGCAAGTTAGATCCGGTGATTGGGCGTGACGAAGAGATTCGCCGCACCATCCAGGTGTTGCAGCGTCGTACTAAAAACAACCCGGTGTTAATCGGTGAGCCAGGTGTGGGTAAAACCGCCATCGTTGAAGGGCTGGCACAGCGCATTATCAATGGTGAAGTACCGGAAGGGCTGAAAGGCCGCCGCGTACTCGCACTGGATATGGGAGCGCTGGTGGCGGGGGCGAAATACCGTGGTGAATTCGAAGAGCGCCTGAAAGGGGTACTTAGCGACCTGTCAAAACAGGAAGGCAATGTCATTCTGTTTATCGACGAACTGCATACGATGGTTGGTGCGGGTAAAGCAGACGGTGCGATGGATGCCGGTAATATGCTCAAGCCTGCGCTGGCTCGTGGTGAGCTGCACTGCGTTGGTGCCACCACGCTGGACGAGTATCGCCAGTACATAGAAAAAGATGCCGCTCTGGAGCGTCGTTTCCAGAAAGTGTTTGTGGCAGAGCCAAGCGTTGAAGATACCATCGCGATTTTGCGTGGTTTGAAAGAGCGCTATGAGCTGCACCACCATGTGCAGATCACTGACCCGGCTATCGTCGCAGCCGCCACGCTTTCACACCGCTACATCGCCGACCGCCAGTTGCCGGACAAGGCAATTGACCTGATTGACGAGGCAGCATCGAGCATCCGTATGCAGATTGACTCCAAACCTGAAGCGCTGGATCGCCTGGAACGCCGCATTATCCAGTTGAAGCTGGAACAGCAGGCGTTGAAGAAAGAGTCTGACGATGCCAGCGTCAAGCGTCTGGATATGCTGGAAGCCGAGCTAAACCAGAAAGAGCGTGAATATGCCGAGCTGGAAGAAGAGTGGAAAGCGGAAAAAGCCTCGTTAACGGGTACGCAGAATATTAAAGCGGAACTGGAGCAGGCACGGCTTACGCTTGAGCAGGCTCGTCGTTCCGGCGATCTGGCGCAGATGTCAGAACTGCAGTATGGCAAGATCCCGGCGCTGGAAAAACAGTTGGCTTCCGCTACACAGGCTGAAGGCAAGACCATGAAGCTGCTGCGCAACCGCGTAACAGATGTAGAGATTGCCGATGTCCTGGCGCGCTGGACCGGTATTCCGGTCGCTCGCATGATGGAAGGGGAGCGTGACAAACTTCTGCGTATGGAGCAGTCGCTTCACTCACGCGTGATTGGACAGGATGAAGCGGTTGAAGCGGTTTCTAATGCCATTCGCCGTAGCCGCGCAGGCCTGGCTGATCCAAATCGTCCTGTCGGGTCGTTCCTGTTTCTGGGTCCAACCGGGGTAGGTAAAACGGAATTGTGTAAATCACTGGCTAACTTCCTGTTTGACAGTGACGATGCGATGGTTCGTATCGACATGTCCGAATTTATGGAGAAACACTCTGTATCGCGGCTGGTGGGCGCACCTCCGGGTTATGTCGGCTATGAAGAGGGTGGTTATCTGACTGAAGCGGTTCGCCGTCGTCCTTATTCGGTGATCCTGCTGGATGAGATTGAGAAGGCGCATCCCGATGTCTTCAATATCCTGCTGCAGGTGCTGGATGATGGCCGGTTGACGGACGGGCAAGGACGCACTGTTGATTTCCGCAATACGGTTGTGATCATGACGTCTAACCTGGGTTCAGATTTGATTCAGGAACGTTTCGGTAATCTGAATTATGCCGAGATGAAAGGGCTGGTCATGGGCGTTGTGGGTCAGCATTTCCGTCCGGAGTTTGTGAACCGTATTGATGAAGTGGTGGTGTTCCATCCGTTGGGTGAGCAGCATATTGCTTCTATTGCTCAGATTCAGCTACAGCGGTTGTATAAACGTCTGGAAGACCGAGGCTATCAGCTGCATATCTCTGAAGCCGCAATCAAACTGCTGGGTGAAAACGGTTATGACCCGGTTTACGGTGCGCGTCCATTGAAACGTGCTATCCAGCAGCAGATAGAAAACCCACTGGCACAGCAGATTCTTTCTGGTGCGCTGGTTCCGGGCAAAGTGATTGAGATGGATGTAAAAGACGACGTCATTACGGCGCATCAGTAAGGTCATCTCTGCAAAAACGGGCGAAATGCCCGTTTTTTGTACCTGCTAGTTGCGGTTTGGGTCGTTTTTAAAGCGCATTGCCTGGAAAGTGAGCACTCGAAAGGTTTATTTGAATTAGCGCTTGTCAGCCTAAAATATTTGCCTATAATGCGCCTCCACTGACACGGCACAACGGCTTACGGAATGCGGTGTAGGGAGGTTCAGGAAACTGAACCGCCGGAGAAAAACTTCTGAAAAAGAGGTTGACTCTGAAGGAGGAAAGCGTAATATAC
>NZ_JALNPN010000037.1:0-20378 GCF_024520835.1 Pantoea sp. Fr+CA_20 | reverse complement strand
CGCTTACCGCTCATGGGCACCTCTCTTTAAGCCATCTTAAATGACTCTGAGATGTCTGTTAAATCCGTGGCGATTCAGCCATTGGGATTCAAGGTTGATATGAATGATGAGTTGCGTACCGGAAGTAAATACGCAACGTTCTCAGTGCTATTTAAAGAAGGTGATGATTTTAAATTATGCTGGGAGTTTGAAACCAGCGATTACCGCAATCTGGCTTACGGGATCTGCTCAACTATCGAGCCACACGAGAAGTTGCACAATGATTATTTTCCTGCAGTCGCTCAAGCGATGAGGCATGTTTTTCCTGAAATCGATGCAAAAATCGAAAGCGAAGGATGGTGGCCCTGGTGGTGCTATGTTGATGCTGGCATGAATGTCCCACGCAATTGGAATCTGGAATCAGATGCCTGGGCATTGTTGCTTGAACGTGGTGAAGGTAGCTTTGCACAATCAATAACCAGTATTGCAAAACGAATCCATGACGAAATGGACTTATCGTTGTTAAGGACGTCTTCCTAAAATCTGAGTGAAGATTTGGTCGCTCAGTGTTAGTAGCGACCATTAACGTTCTGAACTCTTCAGTTTCAGACCGAACTGAGGAGTTAGCTACTTCGGCTTGTTGGTTGCGTGGAAGTTAACAGTTAAAGATCATCTGCCCTGTCTAAAGGCTACTAAGTAGATCCAACCAGCAAAGCCACGCAAGACGATATGTTGGTATAATTGTTGGTATAAATTTTTTCGAACACGATTTTGTGGTTTTTAGTCAAAAGGTTAGGGTGTTAATTTGAATCCTGTAGGGGCCAATACATTTCAATGACTTACCTCCTTTTTTATTAAGCCAGTTTCCTATGTGGGACAGATTTGGGACACTACTGCCAAAAATCGCGTCAATTTGTCTTGCGTGCTCAGTTATCAGTTAAGTGGCTGGGTGTAAGGTGAGCATAACGCTGTACTATTTCAATGCTTTCCCATCCGCCCATCTCCTCCAAAGCCGACTGCCGAACCCCGGCCTGAATGAACCCGCTCGCATATATCTGCCTCAGATCATGACACCAGACGTATCCCTTACCGTCCCGCTTAAATTAAATTCACAATTTTTGCTAGTGAGTCCACAGAGGCGATCTTGTTGTGTCATTGACCAGTAAAGTTTATGACCTTAACAGCTGAATCAGATATAGATATATATAAGAGGCTGGTTAACTTACTTAGGGAAATTAAATTATGTTGAAAACAGTAAAAGCCTCGATCGTAGCAGTTTCTTTAATAGCATCTTTTTCAGCCATGGCAGACTGGCAGTCTTATAAGACTGTTACGTTAGACGGGCTAAATAACACAATTCCCGGAGGGAGTGCTTATAATGAAACTAATGTGGCTTCAGGCGTTTATCGCTTCCGTATTGATCCCGCTTCAGCAGGAGTAGATTATGCCACTGGTCAGTCAGGGAATACACGTTCTAAATCTGCCGCATTAATGGTTTATGATCGTACCACCACGACAGATAAAACCGCTGCTGTAAGCTTTTATGGTTTAAATGATGACGGGCTCCAGGCCTCATCGCTCATCCATGCGTTTCCACAAGGCGGTGGGTTTGATCTGTATTTACAGGACTGGCAGCGCTCAGATAACTCCGGCACAGTGAATGTGATCATTGAAAAGTGGCAGAATTAGTTTGTCAGTAGAATTTAACTGAAGTAATGCGCTCTATATTAACTAAAAGGTTATACAGAGCGCTCATCACTGATGCTTTCATTGTGCCCATTTAAAAAACTTAAGTCCTTTTATATTAAAGTAAGGGATTTCGACAGGTTGCTTGTGGATAAAAGCCAGAAAGGCCATCAGCCCTGGGTTTTGGCTTGCCGTGCCTTTGCTTGTTAAATCTAAAAAGGGAAAGGGATGGGCAGGTAGAGGGGTTATGATCGTATTAAAAGAACTAACGCCTCAGCGAGAGTCACTGAAAAGAGAGATACTGTTACGCTCTAGCATGCCCTGTAGAGTGTTGGCCGCGAGATAAGCGAGATAAGAGAGATAAGGTTGATAAGCGAAAGCTGACTGGTACCCTTTACCCAATGTGAACACAGCATGAAATCGCTTTATCCTTCCCCACGACTGCTTCGTCATGGGGTTTAAATCACCAAAATTACTTAGCAATGCCACCCAGCTTAACAATAGCCGTTCCGTTTTCTACATAAACAGAGTACGCCGAATTAGAAACAATCGGATTTATTCCTTTTTGGACCATTGTTTGCAGCAACCTGATATTATCGACTTCATTGACATAACCATGAGTGGTTTGCGTAAGCCCTTTGTTAATCATTTGGAAGGAAGCTAAAAACTGAGAGGCGGGGCTAAGAAAATATCCAATCAACGGTTTATTTTCCATCAATAATTTTGCACGCTCATCAATATTTACCTGTCCTACTGTACCCACTGACTGGATATTTTTAATATTGATAATGTCGCGAGCGACCATATTAAATACAAAATCCTCATATTCCCACTGTGATTTAAGCGCACTACTCAATTGAGCGCTAAATGCAATGGCAGTAATAACAGGAATGAGCGTGAGATATTTAAATCGGGGTGCAAAAACCACAAGAGGAATCGCGATCAAGATCAGAATAGCAGAAAAAGAGACGATGGCGCGTGGGGCGACGGGGGCATCCTGAAGTAAAATGGTTGGTCCCATAAGCGATACAAGAAAGATAAAGAATGCAACTGCGCAATAAATAAACAAAGCAGGTATCTTGCTTGTTTGCTGACGGAATTTATATAGCATCAGTAAAAATGCGATTGCAACAGGAACGAGGAAGTAAATATAAACCGGGCCATAAAAGTAGGAGAGCAATAATTCTTTTAGAGCATCGATAGTGTTTGAAAGATGCGTGAGGCCCTCTTTATTGGGTTTGATAAGCTCTGCGCGGGAATTTCGTTTAGATGCAAAGAAAAGCATATAAACCAGGAAGAAACCAACAAATAATGATGCTTTATTAATTATTATTCTGGACAACCGGCTTACAGTTACTTCGCTTTTTACAGCCAGAAGCATAATATCAACGGCAAGTAAGGCAATGAATATGTTTGCACAGGGCTGATAGAGAGTCAGTGATAAAACGCCCGCTATGATTTTAACTGAGTATTGACGGATTGAGCTTCTGTTGCTGTAAGTGTAAGCAACGACGGCAAGAAAATAGGCAATGGCCATGCCTAAAGAATCGTACCTGTAGGCAATGTTCTGCAAAAAATAGGGATTAAAAATCAGCAGGGCAGCGAGCCACTTTTCATTAGGTACGCCCATGTTCAGCAAATGCTTGCTCAGCATAAATGAAGCGGCACCGATGAAAAGACATGACACAATCATCGTATAGGGGAACAGATCAAGATTATAGTGACCGCTGGCGGACAATACTTTCATAAGTATATCGGCCATTGGCCGGCCTAGCCCACGCCAGCCATATTGCCCTGTGATGGCTCTGTCTAAATCATCCCTGTAAAAAACACCCGCCTGAATCAGAGGATAGATGAATAACAACGTCAAACCTGAGTAAAGGGCGAGTGTTTTTTTATCATTTTTGCACATCATTAGAAATTCCATCTCACTTTTTTATTATGTAACGCGGGCGATTCTTACTCTCTATGTATATCCTTCCAATATACTCACCAAGAACGCCAATACCAATCAGCTGTACGCCGCCAAGAAAAAGTATCGAGACCAAAAGCGAAGGATAACCGGGAACGCTGTTGCCAAACCAGATTTTGTCGACGATCATCCATGCGCCATACAGAAACGACAAGCCAGCCACGATTAAGCCTATATATGTCCACATACGTAGTGGAAACGTTGAAAAACTGGTTATTCCTTCAAGCGCCAGATTCCAAAGTTTCCAGCTATTGAACTTTGACGTGCCAGCAACACGGATGGCTCTGACGTATTCAATAACATCCGTTTTGCCGCCTACCCATGAAAGGATACCCTTCATAAAGAGGTTCCTTTCTGGCATTTTTTTTATGTTTTCAACAACATCCCGCGACATTAGGCGAAAGTCACCCACGTTTTCTTCAATTTTCGGGTTACTGATTTTGTTGTGTAATGTGTAAAACCACTCTGCGGTCTTTCTCTTTAGCCGGCCGTCAGTGGATCGATCGGCTCGCTTAGCCAGCACAATATCCGCACCCGCCTGCCATCTCTCAATCAGTAAGGGGATGACCTCAATCGGATCTTGTAAATCGACATCAATAGGGATAACCGCATCACCACTGGCGTGCTCTAAACCCGCGAAAAGTGCCGGCTCTTTACCGAAGTTCCGTGTAAGGGAGAGCGGCACGACCAGAGGGTCCGAAACCGAAAGCGCATTGATGATAGATTCTGTTGCATCTTTACTACCGTCATTGATGAAAACTATTTCAATCTCGTGATGTTTTAATGCCTCGAACTCACGGACTGTTTTATAAAATACTGGGATAGCGTCTTCTTCATTGAAAACAGGAACAACCAACGATATTTTCATCTTGCATCTCTGAAAACGATGTATTTTGAGTATAAAAAGCCGCAAATGAGACTGATTAAAGAGAAGATTATCAGTGTGTAAAGGGGCTGAAGCATGCTTTTATCTGAAATCCATCCCACCAGAGAGGCGATAGAACCCATAAATAGCACGTATATCATGTAACGAATCGTTGATGCTTCTGCATTGAATGTCCACTTTGCATTAACGAAAAATGAGAATGTCACCGCGACACAAAAAGCCCCAAAGTTAGAGAGGGTTTGTGAGGAGCCTGTTGCATACAGGATCGAGAATACGCCCCAGTGAATCAATGTGTTGAGAATGCCAACAGAGAAGTATTTTGAGAAGAGCTTTATCATCATCACCACCGTTTGAAGTCTGCCGATCTTATCTATTCTGAGCGACAAGGCAACCACTCTCTGATGAAAAAAAACAATCAAGCAGAATTGTTTAATGGCAAGGACTGACTCAGCATGGGAACCCCATTGTGAAGGGGTCATGCCCAAGGCTGTTTGGGTGGGACTTCTTGAAGAATGTCTGCTTATTATTTTGCCTGAACAAGCTGAGCGAGGCGGACACTATTTCAAGAATGTTTCAGGTATTAATGCAGACCTGTAATAAAGCGATGTCTGTTCATCGCCGTTTTAACGCTTCTGCATCAGATTGTTGGATATCAGCACAAAAATTGTGTGGCTCGGTCCGACAGGCAACACATCAAATCCCCACTCGTTCAGAAAATTAACGTCTTCAATCAGTAAAATGAGAAACGATCTTCTTTACAGAAGATGTTGAGTCATCGTTTATCCCATCTTCTTTATCTTATTAAATGTCAAGCGTTTAAAGGCTTACTCACTGTGATCTGTCATGTCTGCCAACACGGTTTCAACATAACGTGTCATGGCAAGGGATGAGGAAAATAGAGTTGGCAGAAGCCAATAGCGGCGTGATGGTGATGGGTAAGACATCAGGAATCAATATGTTGAAAAATTGCCGGGAAAACGCCGTAGCTGACAAAACCAATTTCAGAATTTAAAAAGCAGACAGGGCAGGCGAGCCAATCGTGAATACCAGAAACTACCAGAGTGTCTTTCCTGTCACGCGGGCAGCAGGTCCAGAGGCGTTTTTACCGCTGGCAGCAACGCACACAAGTGACACTCACGCCTGTCATGTCCGGTCTTTTTTGCCAGTCTCACAGCAAATTTCACTGTTATTATGCATCATTATTTTCACCTGCTGGTTACTACCGGGGCTTGTGGGTCATGAGCCGTGGAAGCCGGATGAGGCTTATACCTTTGGGCTAATCCGTCATATTGCCCAAACCGGTGACTGGGTAGTACCTACGCTGGCGGGCGAACCCTTTATGGAAAAGCCGCCGCTCTATTTTATTGTGGCCTCGCTCTTCCTCCGGCTGTTTAGTCCACTACTGGGCGAACCGGATGCAGCGCGTCTGACAACGGGCCTGTTTATCTTAATCACCTGTTACGCCATCGCGCTGACGTCCCGGGAGCTCTTTGGCAGGGGAGCGGGCCGCTGGGCGGTGCTTATTCTGTTTGCCTGTGTCGGTTTTCCTGTCCGGGCTCACCAGATGATTACGGACACTGCTTTGCTGGCAGGCGGTGCAATTGGCATTTACGGTTTCGTTTTGGGAATTCGCCGCCACATGTTGGGTGGAACGATACTGGGCGTTGGCGCAGCCATCATGTTCCTGTCTAAAGGGCTTCTCGGCCCCGGCATTCTTGGGCTGACAGCACTGGCGCTACCTTTGCTGAATGCAGAATGTCGTAGCAGACGCTATGCCATATTTTGTGCCATCGCGGTGCTGGTCTTTTGCCCGCTGGTTGCACCGTGGTTATATGCGCTCTGGATGCGTTCAGAAAAACTGTTTTCAACCTGGCTGCTGGTGAATAACGTTGGTCGTTTCGATGGCACCGCTAAACTTGGCCCCAAAGCGAAACACTTTTTTTACTTCAAACTGCTTCCCTGGTATGCCTTTCCTGCATTGCCGATGGCTTCATGGTGGCTCTGGCGCACATGGAAAACCGGCATTAGTGCCCCTGCTAAGGTGCTGGTAACGTTTTTTTCTGCCGGTTTCGTTACGTTGTCAGTCGCTTCCGATGCGCGTGAGCTTTACGCCATGCCGCTGCTTCTGCCGCTGGCCATACTGGCCGTTGGAGCCTGCCAGCAGAAAAGCACCTGGACAGAAAAGTTACGCCCCTGGGCACTTGGACTATTCTGCCTGCTCCCTGCGGTCATGTGGGGGGCAGGGATCATCCTGATGACTGGCTGGCCTGCACCGTTGTGGAACAAATGGGTCTTGCACGGCGCACCTGGCTTCACGCCGCAGCTCTCTCCGGTGATGCTTATCGTGGCATTACTGGCAACGCTGATGCTCAGTGGGCTGGTGTTGCTTAACCGCACCTGTCGGCAATGTCCCTTAGCTGTTTTTACCAGCTGCATCACGCTGTGCTGGGTTTTAGCCATGACATTGGGCATGCCGTACCTGGATTACACTAAGCGCTATTCTGATGTGTTTATCCCGTTGCGGACCTGGTTACCGAAGGACGAGTGTGTGGCAAGCAAGCACCTTGGCGAGCCGCAGCGAGCTTTACTGGAATATTATGACGGGCTGATAACCTTACGAGAAGGGAAGCACAGAGGTGCTTATCGTTGTCACTGGCTGCTGGTGCAGCATGATAAAAAGCATCCTGAAGAGTATGTCGACGGAACATTGGTCTGGCAGGGGGAGAGGCCTGCGGATAATGAAGAAAACTACCAGCTTTACCGACTGAACAGGTAAACCGAAATATTACGGACTTAACGCGCCTGCGTTCATCCTGCAGGCGCTGTTAATATTCCACACTGACGCTATCGTCATTCAGGGGAGTGAAAGATGAACTTCATTTTCCTTTGGCGCCCAGTCTCTGTCCGAGAATTCATCAACTGAATGGGAAACATTGCGCAGTCCTTGGGTGCCAAGGAAGTTTTTGACGCCTTCCTGAAGGTTACCATCTCGGAAAAGTTCGGCAATAACAAATAGCGCATCGGAAAGTGACAGCGTTCTGATTTGAGCAGGTAGCCAGTTTGTACGCGTAAAGATCAGGTGATAAAGCGCCTCCTCTCCTGATAAAGGAAAATAGCGCGTACCAAATTGTTTGCGGTGTTTGTCCAGAATGATTTCAAGAATGAATATTTGAGCCGTACGTTGCCTGATCTGATTAACAAAAACATTTTCGGAATTGCCCATATCCAGCGTCGTGGCATCGTTGTTCTGCTTGACGCGCGTCTCAATAGCATTCCAGAGATTGTCATACTGATTCATAGCTTACCTTGTCCGAAAGTGTCGTTATCATAACAACGTTAGCAGAAGGAACTCGTGCGGCAAAGGTTGCAAGCATAATCAGCCGCTTTCGGACGTAAAAAAACAGTATTGGGTTTTACCGCTTCAGTGCCGCTGCGTAGTGCCCTGCAAAGTCGGGCTGTGCAGTATGCCGTTTTTATGAAGCGGAGAAAGCAAAATAGCAGAACTTACGTTTGATGCAGTGAAAACAAAAATGGCCACAAAGGGCCATGTCGAGGAATTCAGACGCGATTAATGCAACACACCGGCAGTGGTTAAACAAAGTGTGCAAAACGCAACGCTGAATGCAGAGAAACCCACCAGACCAAGAACGACGAAACCGAAATTTCTCATATCGACCTCCACCGTGTCCAGGTGACACAGCCAAATCATAGGGCTGGCGGGTAAAAAAGTACATACTGTTAATAAAGACATAGAAAATACTGCTGTGACATTCATTAAATGGCTACATTTTTTTGCGTACATAGGCGCGATATAAATGTCGTCGGTGCTTTTAAAATCTTTTTTTTATTGATCATCTCATCAGTAAAAGGAACAGATCATGCTTTTATATTGTGACCAGGATTGACTGACGGTAACCACAGCGAGTCTTTTCGCACGGCATTCACGTTGTTTAACGTGTGTCGTCCTGGCACTGTCTCTTTAATGTGATTGCCTGTATACGCTTGCTATACCGATCATGAACAAGAATATAATGTGACCTGTCAGAATTTGATTCTGATACTATCGCAAGATATCCGCTATGCATGACCATTCCCGGTAAATATGACTCATCTCCGATGATAAGAACAGATTACTACACACGCATTCCGTGCCAATCAGCTACGTTTTATTAAGCCAGTCGGAAAAAAATTATAAAAAAGGGAACGCTTTCATCTAAACAGCCAGGGGCGATGCATTATAAAGTGACTTCATGAGGTCTTGAATAAATTAGTCAAATTATATTGGTTTTTTATGTCAGGTTTTTTCTGGTGCTGATATTTTTCGCGTCAAGAATAATAATTTTTTATTGTCTGGTGGCGCGAAGTGAAAGCTTTAATTTTAACTATTTCTGTAACTGAATACAGAGTTATTGATGTATCAGATTCCTGACATCGTTTATCATTTTTTATCTTCGACTAATCAGTGTTAGTGCAGGATTTCCTTCTGTTTTTTTCAGGAAAACGCTGGCAATGGGGGGCAAAACCGATAAGTAACTTCACGTATCAATCCTTGTTATCGCTCTACTACCCGTCCACGACCTGTAAGTGAATTTAATGCAATTTATTGTAAAATAAGCTTTTATTTTTATTTTTGATTGTGTTTGAGATCTTGTCACCGTCTTTTGCTTTGCGTTGCTAAGTCGGTTGCTCGACTCATTTCTACCCATCAGTAACTCTTAAGTCAGGGGTTGTTTTTTTGTGGTTCGGCATGAATAATGCGCGCATTTGTTACATCTAATTACGATTTATATAATGAAAGTTAACTTTAAAGGGACTTTTCTCATTGCCCGGGGTTTTCCGGGCGGTGTGCTTGCATCGTTTTTTTTGACGGTAGCATTTTTACCTTTGCAGGTTTGCGCCGCGGATGGCGACGCCTTAAATGCGTCCACTGGCATTGACGCAAATGAGCAACAGCGCCAGCAGGAACGTGAGCGTGTCTTGCGTGAACAAAATGCACCACGCGCAGATGTTAGCCTTGAACGTCCTGACATGGCTCTGCCGGATTACCCATCTGATGAAAAACCCTGCTTTGTCATCAACACCATTGCGCTACAAGGTGAGGCGTCACAACAATTTCAGTGGGCGCTGAATGCCGTAGCCGACGCCCAGGGGCGTTGCCTGGGTGGGCAAGGCATTATGCTGGTCATCAAAAAAGTCCAAAATGTAATCCTGGCTAAAGGCTATGTCACCACACGCGTCATGGCTCAGGAGCAGGATCTGACTAAAGGTACACTGACACTCACGATTCAACCCGGCAGAGTGGCACACGTTCGTTTCGACAAGGACGTATCCTGGCGTGGCCGGTTGTGGAATGCAGTGCCTGCCTCTCGCGGTGACATCCTGAATCTGCGTGATGTTGAGCAGGGCCTCGAAAATTTCAAACGGATTCCCAGTGCGACAGCGGATATAAAAATTGTCCCCGGCGAGCAGGAATCCACCAGTGATCTCGTGGTGAACTGGCAGGAATCACGTCCTGTCCGATTAAACATCGGGCTTGATGACAGCGGATCTGAAAGCACCGGACGTTATCTGGGGACGGCTACCCTGGCCGTAGATTCGCCTTTGGCCCAGAACGACCTGTTCTATGCCAGTATCGGAAAAAATATGTTTGAGCAGGGGCCGTTTGGTAACCGTTCCCATGCGGTGAATTACTTTTTTCCTGTCGGTTACTGGGCGTTCTCTGCAAATTACAACGATTACACCTATCACCAGAATATCCCTAATGCGAACGAAGTCCTGAGCTATGACGGTAAAAGCGAAAACGTCGTACTAACGGTCTCAAGGCTGCTTTATCGCGATCAGTCCAACAAAACCACGCTCAATGTGCGCACCTATCGCCGTCGGTCTTCAAACGCCGTGAATGATATTGACATTGACCAACAGCGGCGGCGAACAGCAGGGTGGGAACTGGGATTAAACCAGCGCAGTTATCTGGGCAGCGCCACGCTGGATGGCAATATCAACTGGCGGCACGGCACCGGTGCCTGGGGGGCGACACCCGCACCGGAAGAGTCTACCCAAAGCGGTAGCGCGCGTGCGGGAATGTTATTCGGTGATATTGGCCTTAACCAACCCTTCTCGGTGCTAGATCAGCCGCTACGCTATTACACCTCGGTGCGTGGTCAATGGAGTAGCAGTGCACTGACGCCGCAGGAGAGACTGGCGATCGCCGGACGTTATTCGGTTCGCGGCTTTGACGGCGAGCAAATGCTGTCGGGGGAAAAAGGCTTTATCTGGCGAAATGAGATGGGATGGAACGTTTTTGCCAGTGGTCATGAATTTTATCTTGCGGCGGATTATGGTCGCGTCGATGGGCCGGGCACACGTTACCTGGTCGGGCATCAACTGGCAGGTGCTGCAGTGGGCATCAGAGGCGCTGTTATTAAGCGTGTCAGCTATGACCTTTTTGCCGGCGTTCCGCTAATGAAACCTGATAATTTCCATACCTCCGGCGCGACGGCAGGATTTAGCATCAACGTCGAAATATGATGCCTTGCACTGTAATGACCCCGATCCAAACCTCATGGATTTGAGAAGCCAAATAATATGAACAAACATTGTTATCGCCTTATTTTCAGTCGTACTCACGGCGAGTTGCGGGTTGTGTCTGAACTGGCCCGAAGTTGCAGTAATGAACCGGGCCAGACGCGTGGAACGGGAGCCGCGCGCGTCTGGGTAACAATGCGTCGTTTAGGATGGTTAATGAGCCTGGTGCTGTTTAACGGCCAGGCGCTCGCTGAAGGCATTGTCGCGGACGGCAGTGCCGCAACAGGCTTGCGCCCTGAGGTGATTAATACGCAAAATGGCCTGCCGCAGGTTAATATCACCGCGCCAAATCAGGCGGGGGTTTCTCATAACCAGTACAGCCAGTTCGACGTTGATCAAAAAGGCGCCATTCTCAATAACTCTGCAGTCATGACCTCTACGCAAATGGCGGGCATGATTCAGGGCAATCCCAATATCAACCCTAATGGTGCGCCCGCCCGGGTCATTCTCAACGAAGTAAACAGCACTAACCCCAGCCAGCTTCGGGGCTATATGGAGGTGGCTGGTGGTCGTGCGCAGGTTATTGTCGCCAATCCATCAGGGATTGTTTGTGATGGCTGTGGAACCATTAACGCAGGCAGGATGACGCTCACCACAGGTAAACCGCAGTTGAATGCCGACGGCAGTATCGCGGGTTATCAGGTTGAGCGCGGCGTCGTGCGCATTGAAGGCGGTGGCCTGAATGGCGACTCGCGGCATGACACCGAATATGTTGATGTGCTTGCGCGTGCCGTGGAGGTGAATGCGGGCGTTTGGGCGAAAGAGAAGATCAACGTCGTTGCGGGAAAAAATACTGTCAGTGCGGATGGCAACACCGTGACGCCTTCCTCCAGTCAGGAGGGGGGGAAGCCTGAGCTAGCAATAGACATGGGCGATATGGGGGGAATGTACAGCGGCCAGATTCGTATGATCGGCACCGAAGCCGGGGTCGGTGTGCGTAATCAGGGTGGGCAGTTACAGGCCGGAAAAACCCTTACTGTCAGTAGCGAAGGCCGTCTGGTGTGGCAGCCGGGCAAGCAAGAGTCTGTGACCCAGGCGGGTGAGTCCGTCACCCTGACCGCCAAAGACAATATCGAACATGCGGGCAAACTTTACAGCGGTGGCACACTTAACGTGCAGAGCCGCACAGGTGAGATTAAGCAGTCTGGGACGATGGCTGCTGCTGGCGATGTTCAGCTAACCGCAGCTGGCGGAATTGAAAACAGCGGTCATCTGCTGGCGGGCAGTGATGTGAACAGTACGCTCAACCGTGAAGCCGATCTCACCCTGAGCAGCCAGGGAACCGTTCGTTCAACAGGCAGCCTGCTGAGCAAAAAAAATGTCGCCCTGTCAGGGAAACGCGTTGATCTCAGTGAAGGACAGCTTGCTGCGAAACAGGCAACAGTCACCGCCCAGAAAGAAGGGGTTGGCTTAACGAAAACTAAGATCGACAGCCAGAAACTGCACATTAGCAGTACGGGCGATATTGATGCCCGACAAGCAGAGATCAAGGCTGGCAACTGGGATGTTAATGCCGATAACCTGTTTAATCAGCAGGCAGTCTGGTCGCAGACTGGCTCTGGAGATAACCGTTTTACGCTGCAAAATCAGCTTGATAATACCGGTGGTTCAATAGAGGCGCAGCACCTTAGCCTGGAGGCCGGGGCGCTAACTAACCAGAACGGCAGACTGGTCGCTCTTGATGGAAGCGATCAACAGTGGCATGTGACAGGGCTGACCGATAACCGGTCGGGCGAACTGGGCGCTAACGGGAATCTGTCGTTAAGCACCGGAAGCCTGACAAACCTGGGCGGTTCGGTAAAAAGCATGCTCTCTCTGCAGGTCGATGCTAAACACGAGCTCGATAATACCGAAGGCAAGCTCCTGGCGGGCAATAACGTCACGCTGCAGGCGGAGACGCTGGTTAACCATGCCGGTGTACTCAATGGTGAGGCAGTAAAAATTACCGCCCAACAGCTTGATAACGTGCAAGGTAAGATCGTGAGTCAGCAAGGCCTGGCGCTTGACGCACAGCAGAGTCTGGACAATCACCAGGGCCTTATCGCCGCCGGGCAGAATGCAGACGTTCATACTGAGGGGAACTGGAACAACCAGGGCGGCACGGTACAGAGCGAAACACAGTTAAGGCTTTCAGCGGGTAACCTCAATAACACGCAAGGCAAGCTGCTGTCTGGCGATCTGCTCATGCTTAAAGCGAGCGGTGACGTGAATAACGGTGCAGGTGAAATCAGCGGCAGCGCGCTGGAGATAGGTGTACAGAACCTCGCTAACAATAAAGGTAAAGTCATCGGCGGGCAGTCGGTGGTACTTGATGCCAAAAACGGACTCGATAACGCCCAGGGACTGCTGGCAGCCGGCCAGACGTTGAACCTGTCCACCGAGGGCGTGCTAAACAATCTCAACGGCGGCGTCAGCGCGGCCAACATCGATCTCACCGTCAGTCAACTCGATAATACGCAAGGGAAAATCATTGCTGATAACGGCCTGAACGTGCGGGCACAGCAGGCTCTGGATAATACGCTCGGTTTGCTTGAAGCGGGTGAGACACTTAATGCCAGTACCCAGGGCAACTGGAAAAATCAGCAGGGCATAGCACAAGGCGGTAAGGCTGTTATCGCCGCTGCGCATGATTTTGATAACACAGGCGGCAGGCTTCAGTCTGGTGGGCTGCTGCAGTTTGACAGTGCCGGCGATGTCATCAACCAGGGCGGTAAGCTGACAGCACAGAAAGACCTGACGTGGCGTGGCACAACCAACAGCGTATTCAATAACGATAACGGTTCGCTGCAGAGTGGGAACAGCCTGTCCGTAACGGGAGGCCGGCTGACTAACCGCCAGCAGGGCATTGTGCTGGGACAGGATGCCCTTTCATTCGATTTGGCGGCCGATCTTGATAATCAGGACGGTCAGCTGACAGGCGGTGGTCAAACGGTGCTGCACGCAGGCAGTCTCACCAATGCACACGGCAAGATCAATTCTCTTGGCAGTCTGGAGATGCAGCTCAGTGGTCAGTTGGACAACAGCAACGGCCGTATTTTCAGCCAGCTATCCCAGAAGCTGACGGCTGGTAATATTGCCAACGAGCAAGGCTGGATGGGAAGCCAGGGAGAATGGCGCGCCACCACAGGTCATTTCGCTAATACGCTAGGCAGTGTACAAAGCGAACAATCGGCATGGCTTAACGCGGCTGCGTTGAATAACCAGCAGGGGCTGGTGCAGTCTGCTTCCGCGTTAACGATGAGAGTCACGCAGGGGATCAACAACCGTACCGGTAAAATCAGCGCTCAAACGCAGCTGGACGCACGCGGGGATGATAACGGCGCAACGACGGGCGCCATTGATAATACGGGTGGTCAGTGGCTGGCGGGAGAGGTGCTAAACCTGGCGGCACAGATGCTGGACAATACCCAGAATGGCCTACTGTATAGCCAGAAACAGCTTCATCTTCTGTTCAGCGACAAGCTGAGTAATCAGCAGGGCAAAGTTCAGAGCGAAGAAAGCCTGACGCTCGCTGCACAATCGTTGCAAAACGATGCAGGGTCCATTGCCAGCCAGCAGCAGTTAACTCTCAATGTAACAGGCGAGCTAAGCAACCAGGGTGGCACGTTACGCAGCAATGGTGTCCAGCAGGTCAGCGCAAACCACATCAATAATCAACAGGGCACAATCAGTAGCCTTGACGATCTTGGTGTCAACGCCGCGCAACTTGATAACGCTTCGGGCACCCTGATAAGCCAGGGAACCGGCATTTACCGTATCGATACGCTGAATAATCAACAGGGAAAAATTCATAGCGGCCGTGCTCTGACGCTGAACAGTAATGTGGTCAATAACCAGGCGGGGCAGTTAGTTTCGACCCAAAATCAGGTCATCAATGCGGCGCAGGTAAACAATGCCAGCCGGGGAACGATCAGCAGCCAGGGAGCACTGGATGTACAGAGCAGCAAACTGGATAACCATGATGGCGGCCTGATTCTGGGCACTTCGCGCACGGGCATCACCGCCAGCGAGGTGAATAACAGCACCGGCCGTCTGCAGAGTGCAGGAGCCATGACGCTGGCAGGGCTGTCGCTGCTGGATAATCGCCAGGGAAGCCTTGTAGCAAATGGACCACTCAATATTAATAATGGCAGTAATGCGCGTTTTGCCCGGCTCGCTTTTACTGCGCCTTCACTGGCTGTATTAAATCAGAACGGCGTGATGCAGAGCGGCGCAACGATGACCGTGAATGCCCGTACGCTGGATAACCAGAGCGGTAAACTTCAAAGCCAGCAAGACCTGACGTTGAGCGTGCAGCAGGATTACGTTCAACGTGCCGGTGATATTTTAACCAGTAATGGCACGCTGACAATGTCAGTCGCGGGCGTGTTTACTAACCTGAATGACTGGCTGCTGCCCGGTAATCTGAATCTTACCAGCACGCATTTTACTAACCCGGGTACGCTGGTCAGTAAAATCATGCAAATCACCACTGGGCAGTTTACCAACCGTGGCCGGGTCGAAGCCGACACGATGACGCTTAACGTCGACACGCTGGACAACCCAACCGCGGTGATGGGCGACACTATCACCGTCAACGCGCGCGTTATTGATAACTACGGGGCGGGTGGCGTTATTGCAGCGACGCAGTCGCTAAACCTGCGTGGCAACGAGCGGCTGACTAACCGCGATGGCGCACTTCTGTTCAGCAGCGGAAATATGCAACTGGGCAGTAACGACCTTATTGAAAACCGGGCAAGCGCCATTGAGGCAAGCGGCGATCTCACGGTAAACGCACAGCATTTAATCAATCAGCGCATCGGGTTAAATATTGCCCGTGATGCAGAGTCTGAATCGTACAAATGGCATCGTTATAACTATTACTGGCGCTCCTATGACTCGCCTGTAAATAATGATAAAAATACGATGGCACCCGTTAAAACGTCCTTAACTTTCCAAAATGAATCAGCGGCGAGCAGCAATATTTACGGCACCATTATGGCCATTGATGCGAGTAGTAGCCGTGCTCAGGTACGAGTGAAGGACGCAAGAGGGCAGCTCACAGACTTGTGGGTCAACTATCTGGCCCTGACGCCAAATGCTGATGGCAGTTATGCCATGACTTTTTATGCCACACGAGGTTTCAGACAAAATTATGTGCCAACGCCATATCAGAACACGGTGTGGCGTGAAGTTGACCAAGGTCGTCTAGAACAGTGGGACCCGACAAAACACATCGATATCTACGCGGCACCTAACGTTAACGATTATAACAATTTACGTGAGCGTACAGTGACTGGATCACTGACGCGTGACCGCCTCTTATCTGAAGGTACAGGGGCACGTATGTTGGCCGGCGGCAATATGGCCCTGCATGTTACCGGTCAGTTGCTCAACGATGCGAGCGTCATCACGGCAAATGGCAATCTGGGTATTGACGGTGGCGGAAACGTCGATAACCGAGGGTATTCGGTTAATGAACATCGTATTGAAACCATCGTTGATCATTACGACAGAGATGAGAGCCACTGGTATCCCACGTCACATTACGATGGCACCACGGCGCTACAAACCATTGATGGCATTATCTCTGGCAATGGCAGAGTGAGCATCACAGGAACGAACATCTCAAATACCACCGTCAATCAGGCGCAAATCAGCAGTGTTGAGGCGGCGCTTAAGGCCGTGGATGCCGAGCGCGCAGAATGGGAGCGTAATCCACTGGCGTTTAACGTGAGTGGCGCAAGCGGACAACATGCGGATACCCAACTGTTACCTGCTGGTCAGATCACCGCAGGCCAGCCTTCCTCACTT
The DNA here is from genome assembly GCF_024520835.1 of Pantoea sp. Fr+CA_20. Taxonomy (NCBI): domain Bacteria; kingdom Pseudomonadati; phylum Pseudomonadota; class Gammaproteobacteria; order Enterobacterales; family Erwiniaceae; genus Pantoea; species Pantoea sp. Fr+CA_20. The sequence continues at coordinate 3,477 of NZ_JALNPN010000037.1, read as the reverse complement.
GGACGCCCGTTGCTTCCGGCGGAACTGGCCTTCACGGCCAGACAGCATCTGGCAAGCGTGGCGACGAGCATTCCCAATAACGGCTTGTTCCGCCAGTTTCCGGCCAGCGGTAGTCCTTATCTGGTGGTGACCGACGCGCGCTTTACCAGCCGTACCCAGTTTATCAGCAGCGATTATCTTCTTTCGCGCGTGGGTTATGACCCGGCGTCCGTGCATAAGCGTCTGGGTGACGGGTTTTATGAGCAGAGACTGGTACGAGATCAGGTGCTGAGCCTGACCGGACGTCAGTCGGTGCACGGTGAAGATGCAATGGCCCAGTACCAGGCGCTGATGAATAACGGTGTGAAAGTGGCGCAGGATTTCCGTCTGGTGCCCGGCGTGGCGTTAACACCGGAACAGATCGCCTCATTACAGCAGGATATTGTCTGGCTGGTGAGCGAAACGGTTAATACCGAAAACGGCCCGCAGACCGTCTGGGTGCCGAAAGTCTATCTGGCCCAGTCCACGCTGCGCCTGACTGACGACGGCGCACTCATCGCGGGGGGCGATCTACAGCTCTCTGCTAACAGCGTAACCAACGCCGGTAATCTGCTGGCAGATAAGGCCCTGAGCATTGATGCCTCAGCGTTTTCTCATCAGAGTGGTGATATCAAAGCAGACAGCATCAACGTACATGCTGACAGCCTGAGCATGAGCACCAATCTGCAGGATGCCTTACGGCAGGCGAGCATGAGTGCGGGCGATATCAGCCTCAGCGGCAATGACATTCGTCTGCAGGGCGCGAAGCTGAGCGCAACGGATAACCTGGCGCTTAGCGCCCGTGACAATCTTGAGATCAGCGCTGCAAAACAGAGCTATAAAGCGAATGTTGAGGTGATCTCGGGGGCCATGGGAAACCGAAGCAGTGCCGGGATGGAAGAGGCTGGCCAGCGCATGGCGCAGGTTAGCGGTGAATGGCAGCTTGCCCAGGGCAGTGAGCTGAAAGCGGGCGGCAATCTGGTGATGAAAGCCGGTAACGACATTACGCTGCAGGGCAGTCAGGCACAGGCGGGCGGACAAACAGCGCTTCAGGCTGGCGGCAATATCCGTTTATTAGCGGATAAAACCACTAACAGCACGCATGTCGAAGCGAACAGCCGGACTTCTTCTGTCAGCAACAGCCGTGAAGAAGATCAACTGCTCCTCAGTACGCTGGGTGGCGATAAAGGCGTGACGATCATTGCTGGCAAGGACATGCTTGCTGAAGGTGCGCAGATTGACAGTAAAGCAGGGGCCATTGGCATTGGTGCTGAAAATGTCACGATAAAAGAGGCACGACGCTCAACACATGCTTTTGATAATGAGCAGTCGCGTGACAAGAATCATATCCGTATTGAGGATTCTTCTAAAGAAGAGGCCATTGGCAGTACGCTCAGTGCGCAGGACGGCATTACAACGATTGCTCGCACGGGTGATATCACGGTCACGGGCAGTACCTTGCACAGCGAGCAGGGCGCTATCGCACTTCAGGCCAAAAATGACGTTACGCTTAACAGTGCGACAGAACGGGAATCGGAATATCTGGATGAGCGCTCTCAGAAGAAAGGTTTCCTGAGTAAGAAAAGCAGCCATACCGTGCAGGACGATCGTGTCACACGTGAAAAAGGAACGCTGTTAAGCGGGAGTAGCGTAAGTGTTGTTGCCGGAAACGATCTCACTGTAAGTGGATCGGCTATTGCAGCCGATCAAAATGTGGATTTGCAGGCAGGAAACAATGTCGATATTTCTGCCGCCACCGAAACCGGTTATCACTATCTTCTGGAAGAAAAGAAAAAGAGCGGCCTGATGGGCAGCGGGGGAATTGGCTTTACGGTCGGCAAACAGTCCACGCGTCATGAGGTTAATGAAGACGAGATCGTTCAGAGCCAGAGCTTCAGCACCATCGGCAGCAGCCAGGGGAACGTTAATATCACAGCAGGTAATAAACTGCATATCGGCGGTGCCGATCTTATAGCCGGTAAAGATCTTAACCTGAGCGGCGACAGCGTGGATATTGACTCTGGTTTCGACCGCAATAATCGCACGGAAACATTTGAGTCTAAGCAGAGTGGCTTTACGCTGGCGCTGTCGGGTACGGTGGGTAGCGCGCTGAACACGGCCGTCAGCGTGGCACAACAGGCAAGGAAAGAGGGCGACGGTCGACTCCGTGCGCTGCAGGGAACCAAAGCTGCGCTGAACGGCGCACAGGGCGCAGCGGCTTATGAGAATGACAGTGCCCTTACCGAGGCGGCAAACGCCAAAAAAGCCGCAGCAGGCATCGATCCTAAATCCGACGAGGCGGCTCAGGGCGCGACAAACACTGTCGGCATTACGCTTTCATACGGTAGCCAGTCATCGAAAAGCGAATCTCACAGCCAGAGCAGTCAGGCGCAGGGAAGCACACTCAATGCTGGCAGAAATCTGTCCATCACGGCGACCGGTAAAAACAAAGGCGAACAGAGCGGTGACATTACGCTTGCCGGTACTCAGATGAAAGCAGGCGGGGAGATGACGCTAGATGCGGCCCGTGATATCAACCTGCTGTCGTCGCAGAATACGCAACAGACCGACAATAAAAACAGCAGCAAAGGCGGATCGGTCGGCATCGGCATCGGTGTCGGATCTGGCGGCTATGGTATTACCGTCTCTGCCAGCGTCAACAGCAGCAAGGGCCGTGAAAATGGTAACTCGCTGACGCATAACGAAACCACGCTGGATGCAGGTGGCGGGATCAATTTAATCAGTGGCCGCGATACCACTTTGAAAGGTGCTCAGGTTAACGGGGAAACCATTAAAGCGGACGTCGGACGGAACCTGACGCTTGCCAGTGAGCAGGACAGTGACCGCTATGACTCAAAACAGCAGAGCACCAGCGCGGGCGGCAGCTTTACGTTTGGCTCCATGACCGGTTCGGCGAACGTCAACGTATCCAAAGATAAAATCCACAGCAATTTCGACTCGGTGAAAGAGCAGACGGGACTGTTTGCTGGTAAAGGTGGCTATCAGATAACTGTGGGGAACCACACGCAGCTTGACGGGGCGGTCATTGCCAGCACGGCAGATAAAGACCGCAACATTCTGGATACCGGCACCCTGGGCTGGAGCGATATACAGAATCAGGCAGACTACAAATCCGAACATCAGAGCGCGGGCTTCAACACCGGCGGCCCTATTAGTTCGAATCTGTTAAGCAATGTCGGCGCGCTGCCCATCAGCGCTGCAGGCGGAAGCGGGCACGCTGAGGGCAGCACAAAAGCGGCGGTCAGCGACGGAAATATCATTATCCGCAACCGGGATGCCCAGCAGCAGGAGCTGTCCGGCCTGAGCCGCGACACGGAGCATGCCAACGACGGCAGCATCAGCCCAATTTTCGACAAAGAGAAAGAGCAGCGTCGCCTGCAGCAGGCGCAGCTGGTCAACGAGGTTGCCACCCAGGCGCTTGACGTTTACAACACCTAT
>NZ_JALNPN010000036.1:0-26108 GCF_024520835.1 Pantoea sp. Fr+CA_20 | reverse complement strand
GTCATGCCGGGCGACAACATCAAAATGGTTGTTACCCTGATTCACCCAATCGCAATGGACGAAGGTCTGCGCTTCGCAATCCGCGAAGGCGGCCGTACCGTTGGCGCGGGCGTTGTTGCTAAAGTTATCGCTTAATTACCGATAATATTTGACGCAATGCACGTGGAAAGGGCATCATTTGATGCCCTTTTTGTACGCTGTTACATAGAACCTGACTCATCAGTGATTGTGAACCATAATCATTGCTGAGACAGGCTCTGTTATGTGGCGCTGGATACCGAGTTACGCCCCAAAAGCTCATTCGGTTTGGATGCCTCGCAATGCGGGGCAGAATAGTTTCTGAATTATTGTGGCAGGTTGGTTTATGAGTGCGAATACCGAAGCTCAAGGGAGCGGGCGCGGCCTCGAAGCGCTGAAGTGGGTAGTGGTAGTCTTATTACTGCTTGCGGCGATCGTAGGTAACTACCTCTATCGCGATGTGACGCTGCCTTTGCGCGCGTTGGCTGTAGTAGTCCTGATTGCGGCAGCAGGCGGCATTGCGCTTTTGACGACGAAAGGCAAAGCAACCGTGGCCTTTGCACGTGAAGCAAGAACCGAAATGCGTAAAGTTATCTGGCCAACCCGCCAGGAAACACTGCATACCACGTTAATCGTTGCCGCGGTTACTGCCGTGATGTCACTGATTTTGTGGGGGCTGGATGGTATTCTGGTCCGTCTGGTATCGTTTATCACTGGCCTGAGGTTCTGAGATGTCTGAAGCTCCAAAGAAACGCTGGTACGTCGTGCAGGCGTTTTCCGGTTTTGAAGGCCGCGTAGCACAGTCGCTGCGTGAGCACATCAAATTGCACAACATGGAAGAGCTGTTTGGCGACGTCATGGTTCCTACAGAAGAAGTTGTTGAGATCCGTGGTGGTCAACGCCGTAAAAGCGAGCGCAAATTCTTCCCCGGCTACGTATTGGTACAGATGGTGATGAATGACGCCAGCTGGCACCTGGTACGCAGCGTTCCGCGCGTTATGGGCTTTATTGGCGGTACATCCGATCGCCCGGCGCCTATTAGCGATAAAGAAGTTGATGCGATTATGAACCGCCTGCAGCAGGTGGGTGATAAGCCGCGTCCAAAAACGCTGTTTGAGCCAGGCGAAATGGTACGTGTCAACGATGGTCCATTTGCCGACTTTAACGGTGTGGTAGAAGATGTGGATTATGAGAAGAGTCGTTTGACCGTTTCTGTGTCCATCTTCGGACGTGCAACACCAGTAGAACTCGACTTCGGTCAGGTAGAGAAAGGCTAACCTTTCCCGACTTACAATTTGGCTGTTGCAGCAGGCGCGAAATTTAACTATAATTTCGCGCCTTTTGTTTTTATGTGCTGGCAACAGCGTATAAATCGTTACCACGGGGAGCCTTCTACAGGCGCTATAACCCAATTGAGGAATTATCATGGCTAAGAAAGTACAAGCCTACGTCAAGCTGCAGGTTGCAGCTGGTATGGCGAACCCAAGTCCACCGGTTGGTCCAGCTCTGGGTCAGCAGGGTGTTAACATCATGGAATTCTGTAAAGCGTTTAACGCGAAGACCGAATCTCTGGAAAAAGGTCTGCCAACACCTGTTGTTATCACCGTATACAGCGACCGTTCTTTTACCTTTATTACCAAAACGCCTCCGGCTGCCGTTCTGCTGAAAAAAGCAGCAGGCATCAAGTCAGGTTCTGGTAAGCCGAATAAAGATAAAGTCGGTAAAGTGACTCGTGCTCAGGTACGTGAAATCGCAGAAACTAAAGCTGCGGACATGACGGGTTCCGACGTTGAAGCGATGACTCGCTCAATCGAAGGTACTGCTCGTTCCATGGGCCTGGTTGTAGAGGACTAAGAAATGGCAAAGCTGACCAAGCGCATGAGCGTAATTCGCGACAAAGTTGACGCGACCAAGCAGTACGATATTGCTGAAGCAATCGCTTTACTGAAAGAACTGGCTACCGCTAAGTTCGTAGAAAGCGTTGACGTTGCCGTTAACCTCGGCATCGATGCACGTAAATCTGATCAGAACGTGCGCGGCGCGACTGTTCTGCCACACGGTACCGGTCGTTCAGTACGTGTAGCTGTCTTCACCCAAGGCGCAAACGCTGAAGCTGCTAAAGCAGCTGGCGCTGAGCTGGTAGGTATGGAAGACCTGGCCGATCAGATCAAGAAAGGCGAAATGAATTTTGACGTTGTGATTGCATCTCCAGATGCAATGCGCGTTGTTGGCCAGTTAGGCCAGATTCTGGGTCCACGTGGCCTGATGCCAAACCCGAAAGTAGGTACTGTAACGCCTAACGTTGCTGAAGCGGTTAAGAACGCTAAAGCAGGTCAGGTTCGTTATCGTAACGACAAAAACGGCATCATCCACACTACCATCGGTAAAGTGGACTTCGATGCTGACAAATTGAAAGAAAACCTGGAATCTCTGCTGGTTGCGCTGAAAAAAGCCAAGCCTGCTCAGGCGAAAGGCGTGTACATCAAGAAAGTTAGCATCTCTACCACCATGGGCGCGGGCGTTTCCGTTGACCAGGCTGGTCTGACTGCCGTAGCAAACTAATTGCTACTTGAAACGGGCGAAAAATTCACCTAGAATCTTACGCCCGTTGTTCTGCATTCGTGCAGACGTCGAAGTGCGTGATTCAGATTGCGGTAAGACGGTGGCTGAGTCGGCTACCCGGAGCATGGTCAACTGTGCAACGGAAGCGGATAAAGACAGTCGGCGCAATAGCAATTTGAGTGGCGGCACGCGACCCAAATTTTAGGTTGGAGCCAGGCCTTATCCTGGCCTCCGTCCAAGACCGCAGGAGCGGCACATCCTCGGATGTAATGCTTAATACCCTGCGTAGACGGTGACAGAACCAAAAGATATTTTTCTTAACTGGATTCTGCTCACCGTGTAATAGCGCTTATTTTCCTCCGGGCGAGTAAGTGAAGTGAGTTCCGGGGAAATCCTTCCCCGGTCAAATCCAGGAGCTAAAGCTAATGGCATTAAATCTTCAAGACAAACAAGCGATTGTTGCTGAAGTCAGCGAAGTAGCCAAAGGTGCGCTTTCAGCGGTTGTTGCGGATTCTCGTGGCGTTACCGTTGATAAAATGACCGAACTGCGTAAAGCAGGTCGTGAAGCTGGCGTTTACATGCGTGTTGTTCGTAACACCCTGCTGCGCCGCGTCGTTGAAGGTACTCAGTTCGAGTGCCTGAAAGACACGTTTGTTGGTCCGACCCTGATTGCATATTCTATGGAACACCCGGGCGCTGCTGCTCGTCTGTTCAAAGATTTCGCGAAAGCGAATGCAAAATTCGAGGTCAAAGCTGCAGCCTTTGAAGGTGAGCTGATCACGGCGGCCAATATTGACCGTCTGGCAACTCTGCCGACCTACGAAGAAGCACTGGCACGTCTGATGTCGACCATGAAAGAAGCCGCTGCCGGCAAACTGGTTCGCACTCTGGCTGCTGTTCGCGATGCAAAAGAAGCGGCTTAAGGCCTCTCTTTTCTTCGTACTTGCTAACGTATAAACTTTTTCTGATTCTTAGGAACAATTGTTATGTCTATTACTAAAGACCAAATTCTGGAAGCCGTTGCCGCTATGTCCGTAATGGAAGTAGTTGAGCTGGTTTCTGCTATGGAAGAAAAATTCGGCGTTTCTGCTGCTGCTGCTGTAGCTGTTGCTGCTGGCCCAGCTGAAGCTGTTGAAGAGAAAACTGAATTCGACGTCGTTCTGAAAGCTGTTGGCGCGAACAAAGTTGCAGTTATCAAAGCCGTACGTACCGCAACTGGTCTGGGCCTGAAAGAAGCCAAAGATCTGGTTGAAGCAACTGGCGTGATCAAAGAAGGCATCAGCAAAGATGACGCAGCTGCACTTGAAGCTGCTCTGAAAGAAGCTGGCGCTGAAGTTGAAGTTAAGTAAGACAACCCTCGGGTTGCAGTCTGAGTAGTTTCAGACTGATGGCTGGTGGCTTTTTGGTCACCAGCCTTTTTGCGCTCCAGGGCCTCAATGGGGTTTCACACTGTTTGTCCATTGTTGCTCTTCAATATCTTTCTCTATCGACGACTTAATATACTGCTTTCCCGTGCGGGTTCCCTGCCCACGCTGAAGCAATGAAATGATTTAAGCGTGATAGAAAGAGGTATTGCACACACTGCAAAGCAGTAGGTGAATCAAACAAAATCGTGTTGCATGAACTGTCCTGTCAGGACGGACAGCGTGGGTCGACTTGTCAGCTAGCTGAGGAACCCTATGGTTTACTCCTATACCGAGAAAAAACGTATTCGTAAGGATTTTGGTAAACGTCCACAAGTTTTGGACATACCTTATCTCCTTTCCATCCAGCTTGATTCGTTTCAGAAGTTTATCGAGCAAGATCCAGAAGGTCAGTACGGACTGGAAGCTGCATTCCGCTCTGTATTCCCTATCGCGAGCTACAGCGGCAATTCTGAGTTGCAGTATGTCAGCTATCGCTTAGGTGAACCTGTCTTTGACGTGAAAGAGTGTCAGATCCGTGGCGTGACCTACTCGGCACCGCTGCGCGTGAAACTGCGTCTGGTGATCTATGAGCGCGAAGCGCCAGAAGGCACTGTAAAAGACATTAAAGAACAAGAAGTCTACATGGGTGAAATTCCGCTCATGACTGACAACGGTACCTTTGTTATCAACGGTACTGAACGTGTTATCGTTTCTCAGCTGCATCGTAGTCCTGGCGTGTTCTTTGACAGCGATAAGGGTAAAACCCACTCATCGGGTAAAGTGCTGTATAACGCACGTATCATCCCTTACCGTGGTTCATGGCTCGACTTCGAGTTTGACCCGAAAGACAACCTCTTCGTCCGTATTGACCGTCGTCGTAAGCTGCCGGCCAGTATCATTCTGCGCGCACTGCATTACACCACTGCTCAAATCCTCGACGTCTTCTTCGAGAAAGTGGTGTACGAAATCCGTGACAACAAGCTGCAGATGGAACTGGTGCCAGAGCGCCTGCGCGGTGAAACCGCGACTTTCGATATTGAATCGAATGGCACGGTCTACGTTGAGAAAGGGCGTCGCATCACTGCGCGTCATATTCGTCAGCTGGAAAAAGACGCTATCCAACACATCGAAGTGCCTGTTGAATACATCGCGGGCAAAGTGGTTGCTAAAGACTACATCGATGAGAACACCGGTGAGCTGATCGTCGCGGCGAATATGGAACTGTCGCTGGATCTGCTGGCGAAGCTGAGCCAGTCTGGTCACAAGCGCATTGAAACGCTGTTCACCAACGATCTGGATCACGGCCCTTACATCTCCGAGACGCTGCGCGTTGACCCAACCAATGACCGCCTGAGCGCGCTGGTTGAGATCTACCGCATGATGCGTCCTGGTGAGCCGCCAACGCGTGAAGCTGCAGAGAACCTGTTTGAGAACCTGTTCTTCTCTGAAGATCGTTACGATCTTTCTGCAGTCGGCCGCATGAAGTTTAACCGTTCGTTGCTGCGTGATGAAATCGAAGGTTCAGGTATCCTGAGCAAAGAAGACATCATTGAAGTGATGAAAAAACTGATCGACATCCGTAACGGTAAAGGCGAAGTGGACGATATCGACCACCTCGGTAACCGTCGTATTCGTTCAGTCGGTGAAATGGCTGAGAACCAGTTCCGTGTCGGTCTGGTACGTGTTGAGCGTGCAGTGAAAGAGCGTCTTTCTCTGGGCGATCTCGATACGCTGATGCCACAGGACATGATCAACGCCAAGCCCATTTCGGCGGCGGTGAAAGAGTTCTTTGGTTCCAGCCAGCTGTCTCAGTTTATGGATCAGAACAACCCGTTGTCAGAGATTACGCACAAGCGTCGTATCTCTGCTCTCGGCCCAGGTGGTTTAACCCGTGAGCGTGCCGGCTTCGAAGTGCGTGACGTACACCCAACGCACTACGGTCGTGTCTGCCCAATCGAAACCCCTGAAGGTCCGAACATCGGTCTGATCAACTCCTTGTCTGTGTACGCGCAGACGAACGAGTACGGTTTCCTGGAAACCCCTTATCGTCGCGTTATTGACGGTGTGGTTTCCGATGAAATTCATTACCTTTCTGCAATCGAAGAAGGTAACTACGTTATCGCTCAGGCGAACACCAACCTGTCAGAAGAAGGTGCGTTCGTTGATGACCTGGTCACCTGCCGTAGCAAAGGCGAATCAAGTCTGTTCAGCCGCGATCAGGTTGACTACATGGACGTTTCCACCCAGCAGGTGGTTTCTGTCGGTGCGTCACTGATCCCGTTCCTGGAACACGATGACGCCAACCGCGCCCTGATGGGTGCGAACATGCAACGTCAGGCCGTTCCTACTCTGCGTGCTGATAAGCCGCTGGTAGGTACCGGTATGGAGCGTGCTGTAGCCGTTGACTCAGGTGTTACCGCGGTTGCGAAACGTGGCGGTACCGTTCAGTACGTTGATGCATCTCGTATCGTTATCAAAGTAAACGAAGACGAAATGTATCCGGGCGAAGCGGGTATCGACATCTACAACCTGACCAAATACACCCGTTCTAACCAGAACACCTGTATCAACCAGATGCCATGTGTGTCTCTGGGTGAGCCAGTTGAACGTGGTGATGTGCTGGCTGACGGCCCATCCACCGATCTCGGTGAGCTGGCGCTGGGTCAGAACATGCGCGTCGCGTTCATGCCGTGGAATGGTTACAACTTCGAAGACTCCATCTTAGTCTCCGAACGCGTGGTTCAGGAAGATCGCTTCACTACCATCCACATCCAGGAACTGGCATGTGTGTCTCGTGACACCAAGCTGGGGCCAGAAGAGATTACCGCTGATATCCCGAACGTGGGCGAAGCTGCACTCTCTAAACTGGATGAGTCCGGTATTGTTTACATCGGTGCTGAAGTGACCGGCGGTGACATTCTGGTGGGCAAAGTGACGCCGAAAGGCGAAACCCAGCTGACACCAGAAGAAAAACTGTTGCGTGCGATCTTCGGTGAGAAAGCGTCTGACGTTAAAGATTCTTCTCTGCGTGTACCTAACGGTGTTTCCGGTACGGTTATCGACGTTCAGGTCTTCACCCGCGATGGCGTGGAAAAAGACAAACGTGCGCTGGAAATCGAAGAGATGCAGCTGAAGCAGGCTAAGAAAGACCTGTCTGAAGAGCTGCAGATCCTGGAAGCGGGCCTGTTTAGCCGTATCCAGTCTGTTCTGATTTCGGGTGGCGTTGAAGCAGACAAACTGGACAAGCTGCCGCGTGAGCGTTGGCTGGAACTGGGTCTGACTGACGAAGCCAAGCAAAACCAGCTGGAACAGCTGGCCGAGCAGTACGACGAACTGAAGCACGAGTTTGAGAAAAAACTCGAAGGCAAGCGTCGTAAAATCACACAAGGCGATGATCTGGCACCTGGCGTGCTGAAAATCGTTAAGGTTTATCTGGCCGTTAAACGTCAGATCCAGCCTGGTGATAAAATGGCGGGTCGTCACGGTAACAAAGGTGTTATCTCTAAGATCAACCCAATCGAAGACATGCCTTACGATGAGAACGGTACGCCGGTCGATATCGTACTGAACCCGCTGGGCGTACCATCGCGTATGAACATCGGTCAGATCCTTGAGACTCACCTGGGGATGGCAGCGAAAGGTATCGGCGAGAAAATCAACGCGATGCTGAAGAAGCAGGAAGAAGTCGCCAAACTGCGCGAATTCATCCAGCGTGCTTACGATCTGGGCACTGATGTGCGTCAGAAAGTTGACCTGAATACCTTTACTGATGACGAAGTCCTGCGCCTGGCTGAGAACCTGAAAAAAGGGATGCCAATTGCCACGCCGGTGTTTGATGGTGCGAAAGAGAGCGAAATCAAAGAGCTGTTAGAGCTTGGCGGTCTGCCTTCTTCCGGTCAGATTACCCTGTTTGATGGCCGTACGGGCGAGCAGTTCGAACGTCAGGTAACCGTGGGTTATATGTACATGCTGAAACTCAACCACCTGGTTGATGACAAGATGCACGCACGTTCTACCGGTTCCTACAGCCTCGTTACTCAGCAACCGCTGGGTGGTAAGGCACAGTTCGGTGGTCAGCGCTTCGGTGAGATGGAAGTATGGGCGCTGGAAGCTTATGGTGCTGCGTATACCCTCCAGGAAATGCTTACCGTTAAGTCTGATGACGTTAATGGCCGTACCAAGATGTATAAGAACATCGTGGATGGCAACCATCAGATGGAACCTGGCATGCCTGAATCGTTCAACGTACTGTTGAAAGAGATTCGTTCGCTGGGTATCAACATCGAGCTGGAAGACGAGTAACCCTCAGTAACAGGCCTGGCCTGGAAGCGCAGGGTTAACGCGCTCGCATTTGTACTGGTTATGGGGCGTTCAATTTCGGTTGGACGCCCCTGAGTCTCACTCCGACGGGAGCAAATCCGTGAAAGACTTACTTAAGTTTCTGAAAGCGCAAACTAAAACCGAAGAGTTTGATGCGATCAAAATTGCGCTGGCATCGCCAGACATGATCCGTTCCTGGTCTTTCGGTGAAGTGAAAAAGCCGGAAACCATTAACTATCGTACCTTCAAGCCAGAGCGCGATGGTCTGTTCTGTGCCCGTATCTTTGGGCCGGTAAAAGATTACGAATGCCTGTGCGGTAAGTACAAGCGTCTGAAACACCGTGGTGTGATCTGCGAGAAGTGCGGCGTTGAAGTGACCCAGACTAAAGTGCGTCGTGAGCGCATGGGCCACATTGAGCTGGCTTCACCTACCGCACACATCTGGTTCCTGAAGTCACTGCCTTCGCGTATCGGCCTGCTGCTGGATATGCCACTGCGTGACATCGAACGCGTGCTGTATTTTGAATCTTATGTCGTTATCGAAGGTGGCATGACCAACCTTGAGAAGCGTCAGATTCTGACTGAAGAGCAGTACCTGGATGCGCTGGAAGAATTCGGTGACGAATTTGACGCGAAGATGGGTGCAGAAGCGATTCAGGCACTGCTGAAAAATATGGATCTGGAGCAAGAGTGCGAACAGCTGCGCGAAGAGCTGAACGAAACGAACTCCGAGACCAAACGCAAAAAGCTGACCAAGCGTATTAAGCTGCTGGAAGCGTTCGTTCAGTCTGGTAACAAGCCAGAGTGGATGATCCTGACCGTGCTGCCAGTCCTGCCACCGGATCTGCGTCCGCTGGTACCGCTGGACGGCGGCCGCTTTGCGACATCAGATCTGAACGATCTGTATCGCCGCGTGATCAACCGTAACAACCGTCTGAAACGCCTGCTGGATCTGGCCGCGCCAGATATCATCGTGCGCAACGAAAAACGTATGCTGCAGGAAGCGGTAGATGCCCTGCTGGATAACGGTCGTCGCGGTCGTGCGATCACGGGTTCTAACAAGCGTCCTCTGAAATCTTTGGCTGATATGATCAAAGGTAAGCAGGGTCGTTTCCGTCAGAACCTGCTCGGTAAGCGTGTTGACTACTCTGGTCGTTCTGTTATCACCGTAGGTCCTTACCTGCGTCTGCATCAGTGCGGTCTGCCGAAGAAAATGGCACTGGAGCTGTTCAAACCGTTCATCTACGGCAAGTTGGAACTGCGTGGCCTGGCCACCACCATCAAAGCCGCTAAGAAGATGGTTGAGCGTGAAGAAGCTGTCGTTTGGGATATCCTGGACGAAGTGATCCGCGAACACCCGGTACTGCTGAACCGTGCACCAACCCTGCACCGTTTGGGTATTCAGGCATTTGAGCCCGTCCTGATCGAAGGTAAAGCTATCCAGCTGCACCCGCTGGTTTGTGCGGCTTATAACGCCGACTTCGATGGTGACCAGATGGCTGTTCACGTACCGCTGACGCTGGAAGCCCAGCTGGAAGCGCGTGCGCTGATGATGTCTACCAACAACATCCTGTCACCTGCGAACGGCGAGCCAATCATCGTTCCTTCACAGGACGTTGTACTGGGTCTGTACTACATGACCCGCGACTGTGTTAACGCCAAAGGCGAAGGCATGGTGCTGACCGGTCCGAAAGAAGCTGAACGCGTTTACCGCGCTGGCCTCGCTTCGCTGCACGCTCGCGTTAAAGTGCGTATCACTGAGCACGAGAAAAACGAGCAGGATGAGTGGGTTTCTAAAACCAGCATCATCGACACAACTATTGGTCGCGCCATCCTGTGGATGATCGTGCCAAAAGGTCTGCCTTTCTCCATCGTCAACCAGGCGCTGGGCAAGAAAGCGATCTCCAAGATGCTGAACACCTGTTACCGCATCCTGGGACTGAAACCAACGGTTATCTTTGCTGACCAGACCATGTACACCGGCTTTGCCTATGCGGCACGTTCAGGTGCGTCTGTGGGTATCGACGACATGGTTATCCCAGAGAAGAAAGTGGAAATCATCACCGAAGCGGAAGCAGAAGTGGCTGAAATCCAGGAACAGTTCCAGTCTGGTCTGGTGACCGCGGGTGAACGCTATAACAAAGTGATCGATATCTGGGCTGCGGCCAACGAACGCGTTGCTAAAGCGATGATGGAAAACCTCTCTACCGAACTCGTGATCAACCGCGATGGCGTGGAAGAGCGTCAGGTTTCCTTCAACAGTATCTTTATGATGGCTGACTCCGGTGCGCGTGGTTCTGCTGCACAGATTCGTCAGCTGGCCGGTATGCGTGGTCTGATGGCTAAGCCAGATGGCTCAATCATCGAGACGCCAATTACCGCGAACTTCCGCGAAGGTCTGAACGTACTCCAGTACTTCATCTCGACGCACGGTGCACGTAAAGGTCTGGCGGATACCGCACTGAAAACGGCTAACTCCGGTTATCTGACGCGTCGTCTGGTTGACGTTGCACAGGATCTGGTTGTCACCGAAGACGACTGTGGTACGCACGAAGGCATCATGATGACGCCAGTCATCGAAGGTGGCGACGTGAAAGAGCCACTGCGTGAGCGTGTTCTGGGTCGTGTGACGGCAGAAGACGTCCTGAAGCCGGGTACTGCTGACATTCTGGTTCCACGTAACACGCTGCTTGATGAGCACTGGTGTGACGTGTTGGAACTGAACTCAGTAGACAGCGTGAAGGTACGTTCGGTTGTAGGTTGTGAAACCGATTTTGGTGTGTGTGCACATTGCTATGGTCGCGACCTGGCACGTGGTCACATCATCAACAAAGGTGAAGCAATCGGTGTTATCGCGGCACAGTCTATCGGTGAGCCGGGTACACAGCTGACGATGCGTACGTTCCACATCGGTGGTGCGGCATCACGTGCGGCTGCTGAATCCAGCATTCAGGTGAAGAACAAAGGTACGATCAAGCTGACCAATGCCAAGTCGGTAACCAACTCGGCAGGCAAGCTGGTTATCACCTCGCGTAACGTTGAACTGAAAATGATCGACGAATTTGGCCGTACGAAAGAGAGCTATAAAGTTCCTTACGGTGCTGCCATGGCGAAAGGTGATGGTGAGCAGGTTGCCGCGGGCGAAACCGTTGCAAACTGGGACCCGCATACCATGCCGGTTATCACTGAAGTGGGCGGTTTCATTCGCTTCACGGATATGATCGACGGTCAGACCATTACCCGTCAGACTGACGACCTTACCGGTCTGTCATCGCTGGTGGTGCTGGATTCTGCCGAGCGTACCGCGGGTGGTAAAGACCTGCGTCCAGCCCTGAAAATCGTTGATGCTAACGGCAACGATGTCCTGATCCCTGGTACCGATATGCCAGCTCAGTACTTCCTGCCAGGTAAAGCGATTGTACAGTTAGAAGATGGCGTGAAGATTAGCTCGGGTGATACCCTGGCGCGTGTTCCGCAGGAATCTGGCGGTACCAAGGATATTACCGGTGGTCTGCCACGCGTTGCTGACCTGTTCGAAGCGCGTCGTCCGAAAGAGCCAGCTATTCTGGCGGAGATCAGCGGCATCATCTCCTTCGGTAAAGAGACGAAAGGCAAGCGTCGTCTGGTCATTACTCCGCTGGATGGTAGCGATCCGTACGAAGAGATGATTCCGAAATGGCGTCAGCTGAACGTGTTCGAAGGTGAACGTGTTGAGCGTGGTGACGTAGTTTCCGATGGCCCAGAGTCACCACATGACATCCTGCGCTTGCGTGGCGTGCATGCGGTTACCCGTTACATCACTAACGAAGTGCAGGAAGTTTACCGTCTGCAAGGCGTTAAGATTAACGATAAGCACATCGAAGTTATCGTTCGTCAGATGCTGCGTAAAGCGACCATCATGAGCGCGGGCAGTACCGAGTTCCTGGAAGGTGAGCAGGCTGAATTCTCTCGTATCAAGATCTCTAACCGTGAACTTGAAGCGAACGGAAAAGTTGGCGCAACCTTCATGCGTGATCTGCTGGGTATTACCAAAGCGTCACTGGCAACCGAATCGTTCATCTCTGCGGCATCGTTCCAGGAAACCACGCGTGTCCTGACCGAAGCGGCAGTGGCAGGCAAGCGCGACGAACTGCGCGGTCTGAAAGAGAACGTTATCGTGGGACGTCTGATCCCAGCCGGTACGGGTTATGCTTACCATCAGGATCGTATGCGCCGCAAAGCGGCAGGCGAAGTACCGGTAGCACCGCAGGTTACTGCGGATGAAGCCTCTGCAAGCCTGGCTGAATTGCTGAACGCTGGTCTGGGCGGTAAAAACGACGAGTAATCGTCAAACGCCCGATAAAAAACCCTGCTCTGGCAGGGTTTTTTTTATCTTAAAATCTTCGGCGGATATCGTTTCGGTCTAGCCCAATGTC
Organism: Pantoea sp. Fr+CA_20; assembly: GCF_024520835.1. NCBI lineage: Bacteria > Pseudomonadati > Pseudomonadota > Gammaproteobacteria > Enterobacterales > Erwiniaceae > Pantoea > Pantoea sp. Fr+CA_20. The sequence goes on along the minus strand of NZ_JALNPN010000036.1, from coordinate 13,387 downwards.
TTTTAATTGACAGTCACTGAGCCGGGATAAAATAGCCCGGGTTTCACGCTGACATTGCCAGCGTCTGATGCTGCCCCAGACGAGGCGTAAGAAACGAAACGGTCTTATCGTAAATGGCCTGGCCGCGCGGTTTTCTTCATATCCCATGATCCTGCCCTCAGTTGTTTATCTGAGAAACATTTTCACGCAGAGCGTATTTTCAATACAGATGCACGATAAGCAAATATTTAACATACAGATTGCGCTGCAGGCGAACTGAATGGTAGAAATAATCCCTATCTGTACTGCTTTACGGGGCGGTCAATTTTCACAGGGCATACAATGACGCGATATCAACATTTGGCCATGCTGCTGGAAAAGCGCATTGAGCAGGGGCTGTATCGGAGCGGCGAACGTTTACCTTCAGTGCGCAGTCTGAGTGCTGAGCACGGCGTCAGTATCAGCACGGTGCAGCAGGCGTATTATTTGCTGGAGCAGAAACAGTTAATCGTTCCACAGTCGCGTTCAGGCTACTTTGTTGCACCCCATAAGGCGATGCCGCCCATCCCGGCACTGACCCGACCGGTGCAACGACCCGTAGAAATAACCCAGTGGGATGCGGTATTTGAACTGCTTAACAGCCGGCTGGAAGACGATATATTGCAGTTGGGCAGCGGCATGCCGGATTTAACACAATCCACCCTGAAACCCCTCTGGAAAGCCTTTAGCCGACAGGCTCAGAAGCAGGAAAGTCACCTGCTGAATTACGATAATCTGTATGGTGTAGCCTGCCTGCGGGAGCAGATCGCCCGACTGATGATTGACAGCGGTTGCCAGCTTACCCTTGAAGACATTGTAATAACAACCGGCTGCCATGAAGCACTGTCCGTGTCCGTTCGTGCTGTCTGCCAGCCGGGCGATATCATCGCCGTGGAATCACCATCCTTTCATGGCATTATGCAGACGCTGCGTGGTTTTGGCATTCGCGCCATTGAGATCCCCACGGATTCGGTGACGGGCATCAGTCTTGAGGCGCTGGAGCTGGCGTTTGATCAGTGGCCAATTAAAGCTGTCGTAGTGGTGCCTAACTGTAATAACCCGCTTGGCTTTATCATGCCCGAGAAGCGCAAGCGCGCCTTGCTGACCCTGGCGCAACGTTTTGACGCAGCGATTATTGAAGACGATGTGTATGGTGAACTGGCCTGGGAGTACCCGCGACCGTCATCCATTAAATCTATGGATGAAGATGGGCGCGTGTTGCTGTGCAGTTCATTTTCCAAAACGCTGGCACCGGGTTTACGCGTCGGTTGGGTTGCGCCGGGACGCTACCGCGATCGGGTACTGCATATGAAATATATCGGCACCGGCTCCACCGCGACCCAGCCGCAGCATGCGGTGGCGGAGTTTATTCGTCAGGGGCACTACCAGACCCATTTACGGCGGATGCGTCAGGTTTATCAGCACAACTACGAAACCTTTATTTGCTGGGTCAGGCACTATTTTCCTTGTGGGATCTGCGTTACGCGGCCTCAGGGCGGTTTTCTGATGTGGATTGAACTGCCAGAAGCCTTTGATGCGGTGCAGCTTAATAACACGCTGCGCCAGTCTGGTATTCAGATTGCTGTCGGCTCGCTGTTTTCCGCCTCGGGCAAATATCGTAACTGCCTGCGTCTGAATTACGCGCTGCCCGCCAGTGATACCATCGAACGGGCACTGGCGATAACCGGCAAGGCCGTGGAGCAGGCAATCATAGCCTGCACCCATGATAAATTGATGGAGTCAGTCCCTTATCTCTCTGAACCTGCAGTTGAGAAGCAGGGCCAGAAAGAGGAGGAGGCTGGCCCTGGTCCGGCAATCCCTGCTGGACGCCTGTGACTTTAAAGGGCATTAAAAAACCGCGCCAGCAGCAATATGAATTGCCGTGCGCGGCTTTCCAGTTTTTATCTACCGATTGCACTGACTGCGCGTATTTTTGCGCGATAACGCCAGTTAATGCGCGGTTTCAGGCTCGGCAAGCTGCAGCAGAATACGCGTGGCTTCCTGCCAGTCTTCTGCCTGGGTAATCGCGCTCACCACCGCAATGCTGCCGACGCCGGTGGCTAAGACCTCAGGTGCACGGGCAATGCTGATGCCACCGATCGCGACAGTAGAAATGCCCGCCAGCCGACCCAAATGGCGTTTAAGTTCAGCCAGCCCTTGCGGAGAAGAAGGCATCGCTTTCGTCTGCGTGGGGAAGATGTGCCCCAGTGCAATGTAAGAAGGGCGCAGCGCCAGCGCCCGATCCAGCTCCGCATCGTCATGGGTTGACAGCCCCAGTCGCAAGCCAGCGTGCAAAATCTGCTGAAGATTCGCGACGTCTAAATCCTCCTGGCCCAGATGAACGCCATAAGCCTGATGTTTAATCGCCAACTGCCAGTAATCATTGATAAACAGACGTGCCTGATAGCGCTTACCTGCGGCGATAGCCCGAATAACAAAGGGTTCAACCACCTCATCGGGCTGATCCTTGATCCGAAGCTGAAGGGTTCGCACACCGGCGTCTAACAGACGTTCAATCCATTCAACGCTGTCGACAACCGGATACAGCCCTAAGCGTGGTGCGGTGGCGGGAAAGGCGTCCATTTATTCCTCCTTAAGGGCGGTTGCGGGATGATAGAGCTCACCGCCGCGCTCACGAAAATTATCTGACATCTTTGCCATCCCCACTTCAATCGCCTGGGCTTCCGCTTCCTGCTTCGCGGCATAGTCGCGCACTTCCTGGGTAATTTTCATTGAGCAAAATTTGGGGCCACACATGGAACAGAAGTGCGCAACCTTGCCTGATTCCTGCGGCAGGGTTTCGTCGTGATAAGCGCGTGCCGTATGGGGGTCCAGCGCAAGATTAAACTGGTCTTCCCAGCGAAACTCAAAACGCGCTTTCGACATGGCGTTGTCGCGGATCTGCGCCCCCGGGTGGCCTTTTGCCAGATCGGCGGCGTGCGCGGCGATCTTGTAGGTAATCAAACCCTGTTTCACATCGTCTTTATTCGGCAGACCCAGGTGCTCTTTCGGCGTGACATAGCAGAGCATGGCGCAACCGAACCAGCCAATCATTGCCGCACCAATGCCAGAGGTAAAATGATCGTAACCCGGAGCAATATCGGTGGTCAGTGGACCCAGGGTGTAAAACGGCGCTTCATGGCAGTGTTCCAGCTGTTCAGTCATGTTGCGACGGATCATTTGCATGGGAATATGACCGGGGCCTTCAATCATGACCTGTACATCGTATTCCCAGGCGATTTTTGTCAGCTCACCCAAGGTGTGCAGTTCTGCAAACTGCGCGTCGTCATTGGCATCCTGAATTGATCCCGGACGCAGACCGTCTCCCAGCGACAGCGAAATATCATAAGCAGCACAAATTTCACAGATGTCGCGGAAGTGCTCATAGAGAAAGCTCTCTTTGTGATGCGACAGGCACCACTTCGCCATAATGGACCCACCACGAGAGACGATGCCGGTCAGGCGTTTCGCGGTCATGGGGACATAGCGCAACAGCACGCCAGCATGGATAGTAAAATAATCCACGCCCTGTTCAGCCTGTTCCAGCAAGGTATCGCGGAAGATGTCCCAGTTCAGGTCTTCTGCTACACCGTTAACTTTCTCAAGCGCCTGATAAATCGGGACTGTACCGATCGGCACCGGGCTGTTACGCAAAATCCATTCGCGGGTTTCATGGATGTAGCGCCCTGTAGAGAGATCCATAACGGTATCCGCGCCCCAACGGGTTGACCACACCAGTTTTTCCACCTCTTCCTCAATGGAGGAGGTCACGGCGGAGTTGCCAATATTCGCATTTACCTTCACCAGAAAGTTACGCCCAATGATCATGGGTTCGGATTCAGGATGATTGATATTCGCCGGGATGATGGCGCGTCCGGCTGCCACTTCCTGACGCACAAACTCAGGTGTAATATTTTCCGGCAAATGCGCGCCAAAGCTGTGCCCCGGATGCTGTTGTAACAGCACTTCACCACGGATGCGTTCCCGGCCCATATTTTCCCGCAGCGCGATAAATTCCATCTCCGGCGTGATAATGCCCTGGCGTGCATAGTGCAACTGGGTCACGCAGCGGCCGGCTTTAGCGCGACGCGGCGTTGGCAGGTGTTCAAAACGGAGATGATCCAGCCCGTCATCGGCCAGCCGCTGCTGCGTGTAGGCTGAGCTGATTTGCATCAGATTCTCGCTGTCATCACGTTCTTCAATCCAGCGCGCGCGCAGTTTATCCAGCCCGCGATGAACATCGATTTGTGCAGCCGGATCGCCATAGGCGCCCGCCGTATCATAAATCGGTACGGGCTCATTCTCCTCATAAACAGGCGCGTCTTTACTGCCGCTGATCAGGGTAGGGCTGAGTTGAATTTCCCGCATCGGGACACGAATATCGTCGCGACTGCCGGTGAGCCAGATACGTTTTGAGTTGGGGAAGGCGCTGCCGCCCTGAAGAGAATCAATAAATTCCTGTGCCTGAGCACGTTGTTCGCGACGGGTCGTTTTAGCAGTAGACATAGCAATATTCCAGTAAGTGGGAAGGTTGCTTGTCCGGAGTTCGGAAGGAGTAACGGCACTGCTGGCACCATCCGGTGGCGTACCGTATAAATTTACTCTTGTTCCCTTCGCAGGTTCTAACCTGATCAGGTTCCGCGGATCCCGAATTAACGGTCTCAGCCCAGAGGGCACTCCGACAAGATGTGGTTTTAACGCTTTACGCGACGACGCCTGCGCTGCCTTACCTGTAAATAACCGATAACGAGAGCAGGACGTGTAGGTAACGTTTCAACCGTAAAACACCGACTACATTAGGCATTACGTTTAAAGCCCACTCAGCATAAGGGGGCTTTTTACTAATCACAAGTCTTTTACAATCGATGAGGTTTTAGGCAGGGCGGGCAATTTCGCTGTCGTTAGCCACGGGCGGGGTAAGGTGGTTATCCCATGCCATCTGAATTAACTTGTCCTCAAGGGTAAAGCGTCCTTCAAGGGCTTCACCCACCTCTGAGAGGGCATTCTGAAAGGTGACATAGTTATCGTCATCAATCGCCTGCTGAAGATGCCCGTCATACAATTGCATCAGTTTTTCGGTGTTGGCTTCCAGCGAGGGATAAATCTGCGTGGCGGCCAGCAACGGGCTGGTGCCGTCCATTTCACCGATCAGGCGTTGGTAAAGACTAAAGTGGCCTGATGACAGGTAATCGACCAGATTATGGCAAAAGTTATCAAGCGCCTGTTCATCCAGACGAGTCAGTGCCTCTTTCTTTGGCTTAATACCGACCAAATGATAATAAGAAACCAATAGCTGGCGGCGAGCGGCCAGCCATGAATCTACCAGTTCATTACTGCCACCTACGCGTTTGGTCAGAACGTCTAACTGGTTGAGCATAGTTAACTCCGTATGAGTTATGCACCTTCATATTTCAGATTAGCGATGCGTCAATTGCGCTTGTTCTCCACGAGCCAGTCGGGGATAAATAAGCGTGCTGTCGTCTTGCAACCAGAATTATTTGGGTATAGTTGTTCATCTACACACTTAACATCGGGACTTCAGCGTGCGGGTTGACGCTAAGGATGACGAAATAAATGCAATGCGAAATTTCAAGCGTAGACGCTGGATGGTGGATTGTCAGCAGTGAACAGAAAATTTGGTTACCGCAAGGGGATCTCCCTCACGGTAATGCGCAACAGTTTGGCCTGACAGGCCATCAGGGACGCGTTATCGGCGAATGGCAGAGTGAGAAAGTCTGGCTGGTTTGCGAAGCACGTTCAGAGGATATGCTGTCGCTGCGGCAGTTGCTTAACGAAGATCCGGCGCTATTTCAGCTGGCGGGGCGCGGTGTACAACTGGCCGAGTTTTATCGCTCTCATCGCTGGTGTGGCTACTGTGGTCATGAGATGCACCCCAGCAAGCGTGAGTTTGCCTGTCTGTGCAGTCACTGTCGTGAACGTTACTATCCACAAATTGCGCCCTGCATTATCGTTGCGATTCGCCGGGGGGACGAGATCCTGCTGGCTAATCATGCGCGCCATCGTAATAACATTTACACTGTGCTGGCCGGGTTTGTTGAGGTCGGTGAAACCATTGAACAGGCTGTCGCGCGTGAGGTGATGGAAGAAAGCAATGTGCGTGTCAGGAATGTTCGCTATGTAACATCGCAACCCTGGCCCTTTCCGCAATCCCTGATGATGGCCTTTATGGCGGAATATGATGGCGGTGAGTTACAGCATGACGGTAAAGAGTTGCTGGATGCCGGCTGGTTCCGCTTTGATGCGCTGCCGTTACTTCCTCCGCCCGGTACCGTTGCCCGCCGATTAATTGAAGATACCGTGGCCCTCTGCCGCGCTGAGGCGTGAGAGTGCTACACTACTCGCTTGATACCGAGAGAGTCCTGACATGAGTGAACTGAAGAACGACCGTTATTTGCGCGCCCTGTTACGCCAGCCTGTAGATGTCACCCCCGTATGGATGATGCGGCAAGCCGGGCGTTATTTGCCGGAATATAAAGCGACGCGCGCCCAGGCGGGTGATTTTATGTCGCTATGCAAGAATGCCGAACTGGCCTGCGAAGTCACCCTCCAACCCCTGCGTCGCTTCAAGCTGGATGCGGCAATCCTCTTCAGTGATATTCTCACCATTCCTGATGCCATGGGGTTAGGGCTGTACTTCGAAACGGGTGAAGGCCCGTGTTTCTCTAATCCAGTAACGTGCCGTGCCGATGTCGATCGCCTGCCCGTGCCCGATCCTGAACAGGAACTGGGTTACGTGATGAACGCGGTGCGCACCATCCGTAAAAACCTCAATGGCGAGGTGCCTTTAATTGGCTTCTCAGGTAGCCCGTGGACACTGGCGACCTACATGGTTGAAGGGGGAAGTAGCAAAGCCTTCACCAAAATTAAAAAAATGATGTACGCCGAGCCGTCCACGCTGCACGCCATGCTGGATAAGCTGGCTGACAGCGTCATTCTCTATCTCAATGCCCAGATTCGCGCCGGTGCGCAGTCGGTGATGGTATTTGACACCTGGGGCGGCGTGTTAACCGGGAACGACTATCGTGAGTTCTCGCTTTACTACATGCATAAAATTGTCGACAGCGTGCTACATGAAAACGAAGGTCGTCGCGTGCCGATCACCTTGTTTACCAAAAATGGCGGGCAGTGGCTGGAAGCGATTGCCGAGACGGGCTGTGACGCACTTGGTCTGGACTGGACGATCGATATCAGCGAAGCCCGTCGTCGCGTTGGCCACAAAGTCGCTTTGCAGGGCAACATGGACCCATCCATGCTCTACGCACCGCCCGCGCGAATTGAGCAGGAAGTCGCTACGATCCTGGACGGGTTCGGCAAGGGCGAAGGCCACGTCTTCAATCTTGGGCACGGCATCCATCAGGATGTGCCGCCAGAGCACGCAGGTGTATTTGTTGAGGCGGTGCACCGGCTCTCACGCCCGTATCATCAGGAGTCTTAATGGATATCGCTGCACTCCGCGCGGAGCAATTACAGCGTGCCGCAGAGGTCGTGCGGCAGGATGATTTTGACGTACTGCCGCCACGCTTTATCGGTGGCGCAGACGTCGGTTTTGAGCAGGAAGGTGCAGTCACGCGTGCTGCGCTGGTCATTCTTGAATACCCGTCCCTGAAGCTGGTGGAGCATCGCATCGCGCGCATTGACACCACCATGCCTTACATTCCCGGTTTCCTCTCTTTCCGTGAGTATCCGGCTCTGTTGGCGGCATGGAACATGCTGGAGCAGAAGCCCGACCTGTTATTTGTCGATGGTCATGGTATTTCACATCCGCGCCGGCTCGGTGTGGCTTCGCATTTTGGGTTGATGGTCGATGTCCCCACTATCGGCGTCGCGAAAAAACGTCTGTGCGGGCGCTTTGAGGCGTTGGATGAAACCCCCGGCAGTCGCCAGCCGTTAGTGGACAAAGGTGAGCAAATTGGCTGGGTATGGCGCAGCAAGGCGCGCTGTAATCCGCTGTTTGTGGCCACCGGACACCGCGTCAGTCTGGACAGCGCCCTGCAGTGGGTCGAAAAGTGTACACAGGGATACCGTTTACCGGAACCTACCCGCTGGGCGGATGCTGTAGCATCCCAACGCCCCGCATTTCTGCGCTGGCAAAGCGCGCTTTAACACTGTTTGTATGGCGCTTTTGCGTTACACTGCCGCCAGCGAAATGAATAAGAGCTCTGTGTATGTTACAAAACCCTGTGCATCTGCGTCTGACCAAGCTGGAAAGCTGGCAACATCTGACGTTTATGGCTTGCCTGTGCGAGCGCATGTATCCCAACTACGTGGCTTTTTGCCAGCAAACCGAGTTTGCCGATCCTGCCCTTTACCGCCGTATCCTGGACCTGATTTGGGAAACGCTGACGGTAAAAGACGCAAAGATCAATTTTGACAGCCAACTGGAAAAGCTTGAAGCAGCGATTCCCGACGGTGATGCGTTTGAGGTATACGGTGTGTATCCGGCAATTGATGCCTGCGTTGCATTGAGTGAAGTCCTGCACTCGCAGTTAAGCGGTGAAACGCTTGAGCATGCGATTGAAGTCAGTAAGACTTCGATCACCACCGTTGCCATTCTGGAAATGACTCACGAAGGTCGTGAAATGACCGATGAAGAGCTGCGAGAAAATCCGGCTGTCATCGACGAATGGGACCTGCAATGGGAGATTTTTCGCCTGCTCGCGGATTGTGAAGAGCGAGACCTTGAATTGATAAAAGGTCTGCGATCCGACCTGCGTGAGGCGGGAATTAGTAACATCGGTATAAAAATTCAGCAATAAGGCGAGAAAACGTGACTTCAGGCCTTAATTAGCGCGCCTGGAGGCTTCACATCAGCCCCCTGTCTGGTCTACATTTGGGGGGCTGAAAATTGTGGCTATCGGTGCGTGCAGGCTGAAGAGTGCCCGAAGCCGGCTTTTCCCTCGCACTCGTTGCTTAGCAAGCGATAAATACACTTTAAGGATAACTTATGAACAAGACTCAACTGATTGATGTGATCGCAGAAAAAGCTGACCTGTCTAAAACCCAGGCTAAGGCAGCGCTGGAATCTACTCTGGCTGCAATCACCGAGTCTCTGAAAGAGGGTGATGCTGTACAACTGGTTGGTTTTGGTACTTTTAAAGTGAACCACCGCGCTGAGCGTACCGGTCGTAACCCACAGACTGGCAAAGAAATCAAAATCGCTGCGGCAAACGTACCTGCATTCGTGTCTGGTAAAGCTCTGAAAGACGCCGTTAAGTAAGACGTCGCATTGCGGTAACGTTTTAAACAGGGGCGATTTCGCCCCTTTTGTTTAAGGGCCAGCCACCATGACTACGCTGTTCCAGCGATTATCTGCCCTGTTCCTCTCCTCACTGATTATCGGGTGCAGCTCAACCCCCGACATCCCGGCTTTCTCGGCCAGCGGTTACCTTGCCGATCGCGGCAGTGTACGTATCTGGCGCAAAAATACCGATCATCATTCGGTACATATTCGTACGCTGTACAATCCGTTCAACAGTGAAAAAAGTGAAATTACTGATTATCGCTGGCTTGGGGATGACTTAATCAGCGTAGAGCGTCAGGTCAAAGGCGATAAGCCAGACGACGTCACCTTACGCTTTGATCAAAATGGCAGCCTTAATTTCATGCAGCGCCAGCTCGCGACGCGCCGTGAGGCAGTCAGTCCAGATGCAGTGGAGCTTTACAAGTTTGATGCACAACGTATGCGCGAAGTCAGCGATGCGCTGTTAAGTGGTCGTGTGTTCTTGAAACAGGGGCACTGGTCAGGCGGAAGGGCTGTGGAAACCTGTGAGGGCCAGCAGGTGACGCCTGCTTTTGACAGTTATGCCCTGCAGACGCTAACACATTACCGCAGCAATAAGACGGGACCGTTGATGATTTCGTGGCTGGAAGCCCCTGAAGGCGTGCAGCTACTGCGTGTCAGTCAAAAAGATGAGTGTGCAGATGCGCCTGAAGAGGCAGACTTCTGAGGCAGTAAAAAGGGGCACTGGGTGCCCCTTCGTTCTTTATTTACGGTCAATTGCACGATAGCCGATATCGCGTCGGCAGAAGCTGCCTTGCCAGGAAATCGGTTTAGCCAGTTCGTAAGCCCGTTTCTGTGCCGCAGCGACATCGTCGCCTAAGGCGGTGACGCACAAAACGCGTCCGCCGTTGGTCAGCACCCGATCGTCTTCAAGGCGAGTCCCAGCGTGGAAAACTTTGCCGTCGGCAACCTCTTCCAGCGGCAGACCCTGAATGTGATCGCCGTTATTGTAGTGACCGGGATAGCCGCCAGCGGCCAGCACCACACCAAGCGATGGACGCGGGTCCCATTGGGAATCCTTCTGGTCTAGCTTTCCGTCGCAGGCCGCCAGACAGAGATCCACCAGATCCGACTGCAGGCGCAGCATGATAGGCTGCGTTTCTGGATCGCCGAAGCGGCAGTTGAATTCGATCACTTTCGGCTGACCCGCCTGATCGATCATCAGCCCGGCATATAAGAAACCAGTATAAACGTTGCCTTCTGCCGCCATGCCGCGCACGGTTGGCCAGATGACCTGATCCATTACGCGCTGGTGGATCGCATCGGTTACAACCGGGGCAGGGGAATACGCGCCCATTCCCCCGGTGTTCGGTCCGGTATCGCCGTCACCCACGCGTTTATGATCCTGGCTGGTGGCCATCGGCAACACGTTCTCGCCATCAACCATCACAATAAAGCTGGCTTCTTCGCCGTCCAGGAACTCTTCAATAACAATACGGTGTCCCGCGTCACCAAACGCATTGCCTGCCAGCATATCGTGCACGGCGTCTTCTGCTTCCTGCAGCGACATTGCCACAATGACACCTTTACCGGCTGCCAGTCCGTCGGCTTTGATGACAATCGGCGCGCCCTTTTCACGAAGATAAGCCAGCGCAGGGGCGACCTCTGTAAAATTCTGGTACTCCGCACTCGGTATGTTATGACGTGCCAGGAAGTCCTTGGTAAAGGCTTTAGATCCTTCCAGTTGCGCGGCCGCCTGGGTCGGGCCAAAGATTTTTAAGCCCGCCGCACGGAACGCATCAACGACACCTGACACCAGCGGCGCTTCAGGGCCAACGATGGTGAGATCGATCTGTTCACGCTGGGCGAAGGCCAGTAAGGTAGGAATATCGGTTGGTGCAATGTCGACGTTCTGCAACGCGGGTTCCAGTGCGGTGCCTGCATTGCCCGGTGCAACAAAAACGGTTTCCGCCAGCGGCGACTGTGCTGCCTTCCAGGCCAGTGCGTGTTCACGTCCGCCGTTACCAATGATTAAAATTTTCATAAAACGCTCCACAGAATTAATGGCGGAAGTGACGCATATCGGTAAAGATCATGGCAATGCCATGCTCATCGGCTGCCGCAATGACTTCATCGTCGCGAATAGAACCGCCCGGCTGAATCACACAGCTGACGCCCACGGCAGCAGCGGCATCAATGCCGTCGCGGAACGGGAAGAAAGCATCGGAAGCCATCGCGGACCCTTTCACTTCCAGACCTTCATCACCGGCTTTAATGCCTGCAATTTTGGCTGAGTAGACGCGGCTCATCTGTCCGGCACCAATGCCGATGGTCATGTTGTCTCGTGCATAGACAATCGCGTTAGACTTAACGAATTTGGCTACTTTCCAGCAGAACAGCGCGTCACGCAACTCCTGCTCTGAAGGCTGGCGCTGACTTACCACGCGTAGCTGGCTGGCATCGACCATACCGAGATCGCGATCCTGAACCAGCAAACCTCCGTTCACACGTTTGAAATCAAGGGCGGCGACCCGACCTTGCCATTTACCGCATACCAGAACACGGACGTTCTGTTTAGCCGCCGTAATTTTCAGCGCAGCTTCCGTTGCCGCAGGGGCGATGATGACTTCAACAAACTGCCGACTGATGATGGCCTTTGCGGTAGCCTCATCCAGCTCGCGGTTAAAGGCAATAATGCCGCCGAAGGCAGAAGTGGGGTCAGTCTGATAAGCGCGCTCGTAAGCCGCCAGAATGGACTCGCCCACAGCGACACCACAAGGGTTAGCATGTTTGACAATAACGCAGGCGGGCTCAACAAACTCTTTCACGCACTCAAGCGCGGCATCGGTATCCGCGATGTTGTTATAAGACAGCGCTTTGCCCTGCACCTGCCTGGCGGTAGCGACTGATGCTTCCTGCACATCTTCTTCTATATAGAAGGCCGCGTCCTGATGGCTGTTCTCGCCATAGCGCATATCCTGCTTTTTAATGAAGTTAAGATTGAGAGTCCGCGGGAAGCGGCCTGCAGGTTGGCTGGTTTCGCCATGATAAGCCGGGACCAGGCTGCCAAAATAGTTGGCGATCATGCTGTCGTACGCGGCGGTATGTTCAAAAGCTTTAATCGCCAGATCGAAACGGGTTTCGAGCGTGAGCGAGTTCTGGTTGGCGTCCAGCTCGGCGATAATGGCCTGGTAGTCGCTGCTCTTAACCACAATGGCTACGTCTTTGTGGTTTTTGGCTGCCGAGCGCACCATCGTTGGGCCGCCAATATCAATATTTTCGACAGCGTCTTCCAGTGAACAATCCGGCTTTGCGACGGTTTGGGCAAAGGGATAAAGGTTTACGACCACCATATCGATAGGGCTGATAGCGTGCTGCGCCATTACGGCATCATCTTGCCCACGACGTCCTAAAATACCGCCGTGTACTTTTGGGTGCAGTGTTTTAACGCGTCCATCCATCATTTCCGGGAAACCGGTGTAGTCAGACACTTCGGTGACGGGTAGTCCCGCCTCTGCCAGCAGGCGAGCGGTACCACCTGTGGAGAGTAGCTCTACACCGCGCTGGGAGAGTGCCTGAGCAAATTCGAGGATGCCGGCTTTATCAGAAACACTGAGCAGGGCGCGGCGTAAAGGACGAGGTTGTTGCATGGTGGTTTTATCCCTTGGCTTTGATTCGCGTAAATAAGAGCGTTACATCAAGCTTGCGTGCTCACTTCTCTCTATATAGAGAAGCAAAAGCGTAAAAACTTCAGGTAACGCCCCGAAAAGGGGCATCCATTGCGTTGCGGGGCATTGTAGCGAAAACGTTTGCGTGATGCTCGTCTAAATTTAACGCTTCCAGGAATGTGGATAACTTTGTGTGTAACTGCGTATAAAGTGGGGTTTTGCTGTGTAATGCAGCGAACGGTCATTTTTATTGAATTTAGCCCTTGTCAGCCTGAGAGAACTCCCTATAATGCGCCTCCATCGACACGGCACAACGGCTTACGGAATGCGGTGTTGAGAGGTTCAGGAAACTGAACCGCCGGAGAAAAACTTCTGAAAAAGAGGTTGACTCTGAAGGAGGAAAGCGTAATATACGCCACCTCGCGACAGACGGTTAACCCGCTGTTCGCACTGCTCTTTA
>NZ_JALNPN010000035.1:0-26109 GCF_024520835.1 Pantoea sp. Fr+CA_20 | reverse complement strand
GTCATGCCGGGCGACAACATCAAAATGGTTGTTACCCTGATTCACCCAATCGCAATGGACGAAGGTCTGCGCTTCGCCATCCGCGAAGGCGGCCGTACCGTTGGCGCGGGCGTTGTTGCTAAAGTTATCGCTTAATTGTGATATCTGATGTGACTGCTTACGCGGTCACAGCAAAATAAAAAAGAGCACTTCGGTGCTCTTTTTTTTGCTTTAAATCGTTCAAAACGCATTTTCCCTTACAAAGGGTAGGTTTGAAATAAAAACGATTCGCATTTACACTGTGTGCACGAAATAGACTGAGTGATGAATAAATGTACGTCTGTCTGTGTAATGCCATCAGTGATAAAACCCTCCGTGAAGTCGTGCGCCGCTATCAGCCAAAATCTATTCAGCAACTGCGCCAAATCGTGCCAGTAGGAAAGCAATGCGGTAAATGCATTCGTGTCGCCCGTGAAATCATGGACGATGAGATGCAGCAGGTTCCGCAGTATAAAGAGATAGCCTGAAGGCTTTCGTCATCGGACATGATAATACCCACAATTTTCATCGCGTTTTTTTGACTTCTTTTTAACCGCATCTACGCTCAAATAAACATGAGCGGAGGACGTGAAATGAAGGGCGATGCGAAAATCATAAGTCATCTCAATAAACTGTTGGGGAATGAACTGGTTGCGATCAATCAGTATTTTCTCCACGCACGGATGTTCAAAAACTGGGGGCTAATGCGACTTAATGATGTTGAGTACCATGAGTCCATCGATGAAATGAAGCATGCGGACAAATACATTGAACGTATCCTGTTTCTTGAAGGCATCCCGAATCTGCAGGATCTGGGACGGCTCAGGGTTGGTGAGGATGTGGAAGAGATGTTGCAGTCCGATCTCAATCTTGAACTCGAAGGTGCAAAAGATCTGCGTGAAGCTATCGCATATGCCGACAAAATTCATGACTACGTGAGTCGGGATATGATGATCCAAATCCTGGCAGACGAAGAGCATCATATTGACTGGATCGAGACCGAGCTGGAGCTGATCAATAAAATGGGCATTCAAAACTACCTTCAGGCGCAAATCAGAGACGAGTGAGGCTTTGAATCACTATCACTCCCCAGCCCGCGACGGCCAGGAATGGACCAAAGGGAAGCGGGCTGTTTACAGACAACGTCCTGTTGATGACGACCAGTGCGATAAAGGCAAGCAGAGCCGTCAGGCTGGCAACCAGTGCAATCCAGGGTAGGGCCTGCCAACCGCACCATGTGCCCAGCGCGGCAAAAAGTTTAATATCCCCGTAGCCTAATCCCACCTGATTCTTTATCTGACGATATAGCCAGGCAAGTAGCCACAGCGAGCCATAACCTGTAATTGCGCCACCCACTGCCGCAGATACAGTGACTGGCTTATAGAAAAAGAAGCGTGCAAGTCCCAGCCAAAGTAACGCGCCTGTCAGCACGTCCGGTAGCAAGAGATGACGCTGGTCGATGGCTGCAAGTAACAATAACAGGCAGGATGCCGTCAGAATAAAAGCGGCCACGATGAGGTGGTCACTGAACAACCTGGCCAGTAACAGGCAGAGCAGGGCGCCCGTTAACTCAAACAGCAGCGGGAGCAGGCCGACAGGACGTCGGCAAAACCGACAGCGGCCGTGCAGGCGCAGCCAGCTTATCACCGGGATTCTGTCTCGCCATAAGACTGGAGCCTGGCAGTGCGTACAATGCGAGGGCGGCGTCCAGAGGGAAGTGAACCAGTCGTCTGGCGATATGGCCGGATGATAGCGCTGGCAGGCCAACGCAAGAAAGCTGCCGAGTGCGGCACCGAGCGCCGTAACAGTAAACAGGATGATGAGCACCGCTTGTCACCTCGAAGAGACCGGAAATGTCGCTACAGCCTGACTGAAGGCTGATTCGCCGTCATGGGCAAGATCAGCAACGCGGAAGGTCTCTCACAGAGAAATTACAGTTTTGCATTTACTCTTCATCATCTTGTGCTGGCTTTCGCAAACAACCCGATTGCACTTTTCACGGGCAAAAACGCAACATGGGTTGCTTCCTGAGCAAATATACGTATAATGCGCGGGCCTACCGATATTGGTGGGCGCGATTCGAGCTGAATCGCAGACGGCAGAATTTTGGGCCGTCTGACAATACTCCCAACTGTGGAGTTATATGCTGAACGATTACACTCTCCCATCAATCGTAATGGGCTCGAGTAGTAATTTTTTTCGTCTATAAAATGTTTGGAGCCTTGGTCTCATGTCGAACCAAAGAATCCGTATCCGTCTTAAAGCGTTTGATCATCGTCTGATCGATCAATCAACCGCGGAAATCGTCGAGACTGCCAAGCGCACTGGTGCGCAGGTACGTGGTCCGATCCCGCTGCCAACCCGCAAAGAGCGCTTTACCGTTCTGATCTCTCCGCACGTTAACAAAGATGCGCGTGATCAGTACGAAATTCGCACTCACAAGCGTCTGGTAGACATCGTTGAGCCAACTGAAAAAACCGTTGATGCTCTGATGCGTCTGGACCTGGCTGCCGGTGTTGACGTGCAGATCAGCCTGGGTTAATCAGGTCATCGAGCGATTGAGAGGTTGAAACAATGATTGGTTTAGTCGGTAAAAAAGTGGGAATGACCCGCATCTTCACTGAAGATGGCGTTTCTATCCCAGTAACCGTAATCGAAGTTGAAGCGAACCGCGTTACTCAGGTCAAAGGCCTGGAAAACGATGGTTACCAGGCAATTCAGGTTACCACCGGTGCTAAAAAAGCAAACCGTGTGACCAAACCTGAAGCTGGTCATTTTGCTAAAGCTGGCGTTGAAGCCGGCCGTGGCCTGTGGGAATTCCGCACCGTTGAAGGTGATGAGTATGCCGTAGGTCAGAGCATCAGCGTTGAGATTTTCGCTGACGTTAAAAAAGTAGACGTAACTGGCACCTCTAAAGGTAAAGGTTTCGCAGGTACCGTTAAGCGCTGGAACTTCCGTACCCAGGACGCGACCCACGGTAACTCCTTGTCTCACCGCGTTCCGGGTTCTATCGGTCAGAACCAGACTCCGGGCAAAGTGTTCAAAGGCAAGAAAATGGCAGGTCAGCTGGGTAATGAGCGCGTAACGGTTCAGAGCCTGGACGTAGTACGTGTTGACGCTGAGCGCAACCTGCTGCTGGTTAAAGGTGCAGTTCCCGGTGCTACCGGTAGCGACCTGATCGTTAAACCAGCTGTGAAGGCGTAAGGGGATAGCAATGGAATTAGTATTGAAAGACGCGCAGAGCGCGCTGACTGTTTCCGAAACTACCTTCGGTCGTGATTTCAACGAAGCGCTGGTTCACCAGGTTGTTGTTGCTTACGCATCAGGCGCCCGCCAGGGTAGTCGTGCGCAGAAAACTCGCGCCGAAGTCACTGGTTCAGGCAAAAAGCCTTGGCGTCAGAAGGGTACCGGCCGTGCGCGAGCAGGTTCTGTAAAGAGCCCAATCTGGCGTTCTGGTGGCGTAACCTTCGCTGCGAAGCCACAAGACCACAGTCAAAAAGTTAATAAAAAGATGTACCGCGGCGCGCTGAAAAGCATCCTGTCCGAACTGGTACGTCAAGACCGTCTGATCGTCGTCGAGCAGTTCTCTGTCGAAGCACCGAAAACCAAGTTGCTGGCACAGAAGCTGAAAGACATGGCGCTGGAAGACGTGCTGATCATCACCGGTGAACTGGATGAGAATCTGTTCCTGGCTGCGCGTAACCTGTACAAGGTTGACGTGCGTGATGCAGCGGGTATCGACCCAGTTAGCCTGATCGCCTTCGACAAAGTCGTTATGACTGCTGATGCAGTTAAGCAAGTTGAGGAGATGCTGGCATGATCCGTGAAGAACGTCTGCTGAAAGTACTGCGCGCGCCGCACGTATCTGAAAAGGCATCTAGCGCGATGGAAAAAACCAACACCATCGTACTCAAAGTAGCTAAAGACGCGACTAAAGCAGAGATCGTTGCTGCTGTTGAGAAGCTGTTCGAAGTAGAAGTTAAAGACGTAAACACCCTGGTAGTTAAAGGTAAAGTTAAGCGTCACGGACAGCGTATCGGTCGTCGTAGCGACTGGAAAAAAGCTTACGTCACCCTGAAGGAAGGCCAGAATCTGGACTTCGTCGGCGGCGCTGAGTAAGTCGGAGGAGAAAGACAATGGCAGTTGTTAAATGTAAACCGACATCTCCGGGTCGTCGCCACGTCGTTAAAGTGGTGAACCCAGAGTTGCACAAGGGCAAGCCGTTTGCTCCATTGCTGGAAAAGAACAGCAAATCCGGTGGCCGCAACAACAACGGTCGCATCACTACCCGTCACATCGGTGGTGGTCATAAGCAGGCTTACCGTCTGGTTGATTTCAAACGCAACAAAGATGGTATCCCGGCAACCGTTGAACGTCTTGAGTACGATCCGAACCGCTCTGCGAACATCGCACTGGTTCTGTACAAAGACGGCGAACGCCGTTACATCCTGGCCCCTAAAGGCCTGAAAGCCGGCGACCAGATCCAATCTGGCGTTGATGCTGCGATCAAAGCAGGTAACACACTGCCGATGCGTAACATCCCGGTGGGTTCTACCGTTCACAACGTAGAAATGAAACCAGGCAAAGGCGGTCAGATTGCTCGCTCAGCCGGTGCTTACGTGCAGATCGTTGCGCGTGATGGTTCCTACGTAACCCTGCGTCTGCGTTCAGGTGAAATGCGTAAAGTCGAAGCTGACTGTCGCGCAACTCTGGGCGAAGTCGGTAACGCTGAGCATATGCTGCGCGTTCTGGGTAAAGCCGGTGCAACCCGTTGGCGTGGTGTTCGTCCGACCGTTCGTGGTACCGCGATGAACCCAGTAGATCACCCGCACGGTGGTGGTGAAGGTCGTAACTTTGGTAAGCACCCGGTAACCCCGTGGGGCGTTCAGACCAAAGGTAAGAAGACCCGTAGCAACAAGCGTACCGATAAGTTTATCGTACGTCGCCGTAGCAAATAATATTAGAGGATAAGCCATGCCACGTTCTCTCAAGAAAGGTCCTTTTATTGACCTGCACTTGCTGAAGAAGGTAGAGAAAGCGGTGGAAAGCGGTGACAAGAAGCCTTTGCGCACTTGGTCCCGTCGTTCAACGATCTTTCCTAACATGATCGGTTTGACCATCGCTGTCCATAATGGTCGTCAGCACGTTCCTGTCTTTGTTTCCGACGAAATGGTTGGTCACAAACTGGGTGAATTCGCGCCGACACGTACTTATCGCGGTCACGCGGCTGATAAAAAAGCCAAGAAGAAATAAGTAGGAGGAAGAGATGGAAACTTTAGCTCAACATCGCCACGCTCGTTCTTCTGCTCAGAAGGTTCGCCTTGTTGCTGACCTGATCCGCGGTAAGAAAGTGTCGCAGGCACTGGACATTTTGACCTACACCAACAAGAAAGCGGCTGTACTGGTCAAGAAAGTTCTGGAATCTGCCATTGCTAACGCTGAACACAACGATGGCGCTGATATCGACGATCTCAAAGTCGCGAAAATTTTCGTCGACGAAGGCCCAAGCATGAAGCGCATTATGCCTCGTGCAAAAGGTCGTGCAGATCGCATCCTGAAGCGCACCAGCCACATTACTGTGGTTGTGTCCGATCGCTGAGACTCTGGAGACTAGCAATGGGTCAGAAAGTACATCCTAATGGTATTCGCCTGGGTATTGTAAAACCATGGAACTCTACCTGGTTTGCGAACACCAAAGAATTCGCTGACAACCTGGACAGCGACTTTAAAGTACGTCAGTACCTGACTAAGGAACTGGCGAAGGCGTCTGTATCTCGTATCGTTATCGAGCGTCCGGCTAAGAGCATCCGTGTGACTATTCACACTGCTCGTCCTGGCATCGTGATCGGTAAGAAAGGTGAAGACGTTGAAAAACTGCGCACGGTCGTAGCGAAAATCGCTGGCGTTCCTGCACAGATTAATATCGCCGAAGTCCGTAAACCGGAACTGGACGCGAAACTGGTTGCTGACAGCATCACTTCACAGCTGGAGCGTCGTGTGATGTTTCGTCGTGCTATGAAGCGTGCGGTTCAGAACGCCATGCGTCTGGGCGCGAAGGGTATTAAAGTTGAAGTTAGCGGCCGTCTGGGCGGCGCCGAGATCGCACGTACCGAATGGTATCGTGAAGGTCGCGTGCCGTTGCACACTCTGCGTGCTGACATTGACTACAACACCTCTGAAGCGCACACCACTTATGGTGTAATCGGCGTTAAGGTATGGATCTTCAAAGGCGAGATCCTGGGTGGTATGGCTGCTGTTGAACAACCGGAACCGGCTGCTCAACCTAAAAAGCAGCAGCGTAAAGGCCGTAAGTAAGGAGAGTCGCTATGTTACAACCAAAGCGTACAAAATTCCGTAAAGTGCATAAAGGCCGCAACCGTGGTCTGGCGCAGGGTACGGATGTTAGCTTCGGGACTTTCGGTCTGAAAGCTGTTGGCCGTGGTCGTCTGACTGCCCGTCAGATCGAAGCAGCACGTCGTGCTATGACCCGTGCAGTTAAGCGTCAAGGTAAGATCTGGATCCGTGTATTCCCGGACAAACCGATCACCGAGAAGCCGCTGGAAGTGCGTATGGGTAAAGGTAAGGGTAACGTCGAGTATTGGGTTGCCCTGATCCAGCCTGGTAAAGTCCTGTATGAAATGGACGGCGTACCAGAAGAGCTGGCCCGTGAAGCATTCAAGCTGGCAGCAGCAAAACTGCCTATCAAAACCACCTTTGTAACTAAGACGGTGATGTAATGAAAGCAACAGAGCTGCGTGAAAAAAGCGTTGAAGAGCTGAACACTGAGCTGCTTAATCTGCTGCGTGAGCAATTTAACCTGCGCATGCAGGCAGCATCTGGCCAACTGCAGCAGTCTCATCTGCTGAAGCAGGTTCGCCGTGATGTTGCGCGCGTTAAGACTTTACTGACTGAGAAGGCGGGTTCGTAATGACCGATAAAATCCGTACTCTGCAGGGTCGTGTCGTTAGTGACAAAATGCAGAAATCTGCGGTTGTTGCTATCGAGCGTTTCGTGAAGCATCCAATTTATGGAAAATTCATTAAGCGTACGACTAAGCTGCACATCCATGACGAGAACAACGAATGTGGAATCGGTGACGTGGTAGAAATCCGCGAATGCCGTCCACTGTCTAAGACTAAGTCCTGGACACTTGTTCGCGTTGTAGAGAAAGCAATTCTGTAATAGAATCTGCCCTCTTTAAAAATCGAATGAACGGCTCGGATGAGCCGTTCATTTTTTCTACCCATCTGCGAGAACCGGTGTTATAATGCCGCGCCCTCAATTATGGGGCTTTCAAACGACCTGAGGTCTGGGTCCCGAAGTAGTAGTTGACATTAGCGGAGCACTGAAATGATCCAAGAACAGACTATGCTGAACGTCGCCGACAACTCCGGTGCACGTCGCGTAATGTGTATCAAGGTTCTGGGTGGCTCGCACCGTCGCTACGCAGGCGTCGGCGACATCATTAAAGTTACCATCAAGGAAGCAATTCCACGTGGTAAAGTTAAAAAAGGTGATGTCCTGAAGGCGGTAGTGGTGCGCACCAGGAAGGGTGTTCGTCGCCCGGACGGTTCTGTCATTCGCTTCGATGGTAATGCATGCGTTATTTTAAACAATAACAGTGAGCAGCCTATCGGTACGCGTATTTTTGGGCCGGTAACTCGTGAACTTCGTACTGAAAAGTTCATGAAAATTATCTCTCTGGCACCAGAAGTACTCTAAGGAGCTAACAATGGCAGCTAAAATCCGTCGTAACGACGAAGTTATCGTGTTAACCGGTAAAGATAAAGGTAAGCGCGGTAAAGTTAAGAACGTCCTGTCTTCTGGCAAGGTCATCGTTGAAGGTATCAACCTGGTTAAGAAACATCAGAAGCCTGTCCCGGCTCTGAACCAACCAGGCGGCATCGTTGAAAAAGAAGCTGCAATTCAGGTTTCTAACGTTGCACTCTTCAATGCGGCAACCGGTAAGGCTGACCGTGTAGGCTTTAGATTCGAAGACGGCAAAAAAGTCCGTTTCTTCAAGTCTAATAGCGAAACTATCAAGTAATTTGGAGTAGTACGATGGCGAAACTGCATGATTACTACAAAGACGAGGTAGTCCAGAAACTCATGAGTGAGTTCGGCTACAATTCTGTCATGCAAGTCCCTCGGGTCGAGAAGATCACCCTGAACATGGGTGTTGGTGAAGCGATCGCTGACAAGAAACTGCTGGATAACGCAGCAGCTGACCTGGCAGCAATCTCCGGTCAAAAACCGTTGATCACCAAAGCACGCAAATCAGTTGCAGGCTTCAAAATCCGTCAGGGCTATCCGATCGGCTGTAAAGTAACTCTGCGTGGCGAACGCATGTGGGAGTTCTTTGAGCGTCTGATCACCATTGCTGTACCGCGTATCCGTGACTTCCGTGGCTTGTCCGCTAAGTCATTCGATGGTCGTGGCAACTACAGCATGGGTGTACGTGAGCAGATCATCTTCCCAGAAATCGACTATGACAAAGTCGATCGCGTTCGTGGTTTGGATATTACCATTACCACTACTGCGAAATCTGATGATGAAGGCCGTGCTCTGCTGGCTGCCTTTGACTTCCCGTTCCGTAAGTAAGGTAGGGTTACTTAATGGCTAAGCAATCTATGAAAGCACGCGAAGTTAAGCGTGTGAAATTAGCAGACAAATTCTTCGCAAAACGCGCTGAACTGAAAGCGATCATTTCTGATGTGAACGCTTCCGACGAAGACCGTTGGGATGCCGTTCTCAAGCTGCAGAGTCTGCCGCGTGATTCCAGCCCTTCACGTCAGCGTAACCGCTGCCGTCAAACAGGTCGTCCGCACGGTTTCCTGCGGAAGTTTGGGTTGAGCCGTATCAAGGTCCGTGAAGCCGCAATGCGCGGTGAAATCCCGGGTCTGAAAAAGGCTAGCTGGTAATTGTCACCAATTGAATCACGGGAGTAACACAGATGAGCATGCAAGATCCGATCGCGGATATGCTGACCCGTATCCGTAACGGTCAGGCCGCGAACAAAGTTGCGGTCACCATGCCCTCCTCCAAGCTGAAATTGGCAATTGCCAACGTGCTGAAGGAAGAAGGCTTTATTGAAGATTTTAAAATCGAAGGCGACATCAAGCTGGAACTGGAACTGACTCTTAAGTATTTCCAGGGGAAAGCTGTTGTAGAAAGCATTCAGCGAGTAAGCCGTCCCGGCCTGCGCATCTATAAGAAAAAAGATGAGCTGCCAAAGGTAATGGCTGGTATGGGTATCGCTGTAATTTCTACATCGAAAGGTGTCATGACTGATCGTGCAGCGCGCCAGGCAGGTCTTGGTGGCGAAATTATCTGCTACGTAGCGTAATCGGAGGATACTATGTCTCGTGTTGCTAAAGCACCTGTCGTTGTTCCTGCCGGCGTAGAGGTAAAACTCAACGGTCAGGTAATTTCGATTAAAGGTAAAAACGGCGAGCTGACTCGTACTATCAATGATGCTGTTGAAGTTAAGCATGCTGACAACGCTCTGACTTTCGCCCCGCGCGAAGGTTATGTTGACGGCTGGGCGCAGGCGGGTACATCTCGCGCGCTGCTGAACTCGATGGTTATCGGTGTTACCGAAGGCTTCACTAAGAAGCTGCAGCTGGTTGGTGTTGGTTATCGTGCTGCCGTAAAAGGCAACGTAGTTAACCTGTCTCTGGGCTTTTCTCATCCAGTTGATCACCAGCTGCCCGCGGGTATCACTGCAGAGTGTCCGACTCAGACTGAAATCGTGCTGAAAGGCGCTGATAAGCAGGTGATCGGCCAGGTTGCAGCTGACTTGCGCGCCTACCGTCGTCCTGAGCCTTATAAAGGCAAGGGTGTCCGTTACGCCGACGAAGTCGTGCGTACCAAAGAGGCTAAGAAGAAGTAAGGTAACACTATGGATAAGAAATCTGCTCGTATCCGTCGTGCGACCCGTGCACGTCGCAAGCTCAAAGAGCTGGGTGCTACTCGCCTGGTGGTACATCGTACCCCGCGTCACATTTACGCACAGGTAATCGCCCCGAACGGTTCCGAAGTTCTGGTTGCTGCTTCTACTGTAGAAAAAGCTATCACTGAACAACTGAAGTTTACCGGTAATAAAGAAGCCGCAGCTGCTGTAGGTAAAGCTATTGCAGAACGCGCAATCGAAAAAGGCATCACTGGTGTTTCTTTCGACCGTTCCGGTTTCCAATATCATGGTCGCGTCCAGGCACTGGCAGATGCTGCCCGTGAAGCTGGCCTTCAGTTCTAAGGTAGAGGTCTAAGATGGCACACATCGAGAAACAAGCTGGCGAACTGCAGGAAAAACTGATCGCGGTAAACCGTGTTTCTAAAACTGTAAAAGGTGGTCGTATTTTCTCCTTCACCGCACTGACTGTAGTGGGTGATGGTAACGGCCGCGTTGGTTTTGGTTACGGTAAAGCGCGCGAAGTTCCAGCAGCGATCCAGAAAGCGATGGAGAAAGCCCGTCGCAACATGGTAAATGTCGCGCTGATCAACGGCACCCTGCAGCACCCTGTTAAAGGTGCGCACACTGGGTCCCGTGTGTTCATGCAGCCGGCTTCAGAAGGTACCGGTATCATCGCCGGTGGTGCAATGCGCGCCGTTCTGGAAGTCGCTGGAGTACATAACGTTCTGGCAAAAGCCTATGGTTCTACTAACCCGATTAACGTGGTTCGTGCAACTATTGACGGTCTGGGCAATATGAAGTCTCCGGAAATGGTCGCTGCTAAGCGTGGTAAATCCGTTGAAGAAATTCTGGGGTAATCACGATGGCTAACACTATTAAAATCACCCAAACCCGTAGTTCAATCGGCCGCTTGCCTAAGCATAAAGCCACTCTGGTTGGCCTGGGTCTGCGTCGTATTGGTCATACCGTAGAGCGTGAAGATACGCCAGCTGTACGCGGCATGGTCAACGCGGTTTCCTACATGGTTAAAGTGGAGGAGTAAGAGATGCGTTTAAATACTCTGTCTCCGGCCGAAGGGTCTAAGCACGCTAGCAAGCGTCTGGGTCGTGGTATTGGTTCTGGCCTCGGAAAAACCGGTGGTCGTGGTCACAAAGGTCAGAACTCACGTTCTGGCGGTGGCGTACGTCGCGGTTTCGAAGGTGGTCAGATGCCTCTGTACCGTCGTCTGCCGAAGTTCGGTTTCACCTCTCGCAAAGCAATGATCACCACAGAGATTCGTCTGTCTGATCTGGCGAAAGTTGAAGGCGGTATCGTCGACCTGAACGCGCTGAAAGCAGCCAACATTGTCGGTGTTCAGATTGAATACGTTAAAGTTATTCTTTCTGGTGAAGTTTCTGCACCGGTAACGGTTCGCGGCTTACGTGTCACCAAAGGTGCGCGTGCTGCAATCGAAGCTGCTGGCGGTAAAATCGAGGAATAAGTAGCAGATGGCTAAACAACCGGGATTAGATTTTCAAAGTGCCAAAGGTGGCTTTGGTGAACTGAAACGCAGACTTCTGTTTGTTATCGGTGCACTGATTGTCTTCCGTATTGGCTCTTTCATTCCGATCCCTGGTATTGATGCCACTGTACTTGCCAAACTGCTTGAGCAACAGCGTGGCACCATCATTGAAATGTTTAACATGTTCTCTGGTGGTGCTCTCAGCCGTGCTTCTATTTTTGCTCTGGGTATCATGCCGTATATTTCGGCATCGATTATTATCCAGCTGTTAACGGTGGTTCATCCTGCGTTAGCTGAAATCAAGAAAGAAGGGGAGGCTGGCCGTCGTAAGATTAGCCAGTACACCCGTTACGGTACGTTGGTATTGGCCGTATTCCAGTCAATCGGTATTGCTACCGGTTTACCGAATATGCCTGGTATGCAGGGCCTGGTGATGAATCCAGGCTTTGCATTCTATTTTACCGCTGTTGTGAGTCTGGTTACCGGGACAATGTTCCTGATGTGGCTGGGCGAACAGATTACTGAACGTGGTATCGGTAACGGTATTTCGATCATTATCTTCGCAGGTATTGTTGCGGGTCTCCCGCCGGCCATTGGCCATACCATCGAGCAAGCGCGGCAAGGTGACCTGCACTTCCTTCTGTTGCTGTTGGTTGCAGTTCTCGTATTTGCAGTGACCTTCTTTGTTATTTTCGTTGAGCGTGGTCAACGCCGCATTGTGGTGAACTATGCGAAACGTCAACAAGGTCGCCGTGTATACGCTGCACAGAGCACACATTTACCGTTGAAAGTGAATATGGCAGGGGTTATCCCGGCAATCTTCGCTTCCAGCATTATTCTGTTCCCGGCAACGATTGCATCGTGGTTCGGGGGCGGTACCGGTTGGAACTGGCTGACAACAATTTCGATGTATTTGCAGCCAGGACAGCCGCTTTATGTGCTACTCTATGCGACTGCTATCATCTTCTTCTGTTTCTTCTACACGGCGTTGGTTTTCAACCCGCGTGAAACAGCAGATAACCTGAAGAAGTCTGGTGCATTCGTACCGGGAATTCGTCCGGGAGAGCAAACGGCGAAGTATATTGATAAAGTAATGACGCGGTTAACCTTAATCGGTGCCCTGTATATTACGTTTATCTGCCTTATCCCGGAGTTCATGCGTGATGCGATGAAAGTTCCTTTCTACTTTGGCGGTACATCACTGCTCATCGTAGTGGTCGTCATCATGGACTTTATGGCTCAAGTGCAAACTCTGATGATGTCAAGTCAGTACGAGTCTGCATTGAAGAAAGCTAACCTGAAGGGCTACGGCCGTTAATTCAGGTGGTTGAGAAGTTACGGAGAGTAAAAATGAAAGTTCGTGCTTCCGTCAAGAAATTATGTCGTAACTGCAAAATCATTCGTCGCGACGGTGTCGTTCGTGTGATCTGTAGCGCCGAGCCAAAGCATAAACAGCGCCAAGGCTGATTTTCACATATTTTTCTTGCAAAGTCGGGTTGAGCTGGCTAGATTAGCCAGCCAATCTTTTGTATGTCTGTACGTTTCCATTTGAGTATCCTGAAAACGGGCTTTTCGGCATGGTACGTACATATTAAATAGTAGGAGTGCATAGTGGCCCGTATAGCAGGCATTAACATTCCTGATCAGAAACATACCGTTATCGCATTAACTTCGATCTTCGGTATTGGTAAGACTCGCTCAAAAGCCATCTGCGCTTCAACGGGTATTGCTGAAAATGTTAAGATCAGTGAGCTGTCTGAAGAACAAATTGATCAGCTGCGTGATGCAGTTGCTAAATTCGTTGTAGAAGGTGATCTGCGCCGTGAAATCACCCTGAGCATCAAGCGTCTTATGGACCTTGGTTGCTACCGTGGTTTGCGCCATCGTCGTGGTCTTCCGGTTCGCGGTCAGCGTACTAAGACCAACGCACGTACCCGTAAGGGTCCGCGTAAACCGATCAAGAAATAATCGGGGTGAGTAAATAATGGCAAAGGCACCAGTTCGTGCACGTAAGCGTGTAAGAAAACAAGTCTCAGATGGCGTGGCTCATGTCCATGCTTCTTTTAACAACACAATCGTTACCATTACTGATCGTCAGGGTAACGCACTGGGTTGGGCAACCGCCGGTGGTTCCGGTTTCCGCGGTTCACGTAAATCCACTCCGTTTGCTGCTCAGGTCGCTGCAGAGCGCTGTGCAGAAGCGGTAAAAGATTACGGTATTAAGAACCTGGAAGTTATGGTTAAGGGTCCGGGTCCGGGTCGCGAATCAACAATTCGTGCACTGAACGCCGCTGGTTTCCGCATCACGAATATTACTGATGTGACTCCGATCCCTCATAACGGTTGTCGTCCGCCGAAAAAACGTCGCGTATAACGCCCCGTTTTTTAGGATAGTTGGAGAAAGAAAATGGCAAGATATTTGGGTCCTAAGCTCAAGCTGAGCCGTCGTGAGGGCACTGACTTATTCCTTAAGTCTGGCGTTCGCGCGATTGATTCCAAGTGTAAAATTGAACAAGCTCCTGGTCAGCACGGTGCGCGTAAGCCACGTCTGTCTGACTACGGCGGCCAGTTACGTGAAAAGCAAAAAGTTCGTCGTATGTACGGTGTTCTTGAGCGTCAGTTCCGTAACTATTACAAAGAAGCAGCACGTCTGAAAGGCAACACCGGTGAAAACCTGTTGGCTCTGCTGGAAGGTCGTCTGGACAACGTCGTTTATCGTATGGGCTTTGGTGCCACGCGTGCGGAAGCACGTCAGTTGGTGAGCCATAAGTCTGTTCTGGTCAATGGTCGCGTTGTTAACATCGCTTCTTATCAGGTATCTCCGAATGATGTCGTTAGCATCCGTGAGAAAGCCAAAAAGCAATCTCGCGTGAAGGCCGCTCTGGAGCTGGCTGAGCAGCGTGAAAAGCCAACCTGGCTGGAAGTTGATGCAACTAAGATGGAAGGTGTGTTCAAACGTATTCCTGAACGTACCGATCTGTCTGCGGACATTAACGAACACCTGATCGTCGAGCTTTACTCCAAGTAAAGCTTAGTACCAAAGAGAGGACACAATGCAGGGTTCTGTGACAGAGTTTCTAAAACCGCGCCTGGTAGATATCGAGCAAGTGAGTTCGACGCACGCCAAGGTGACCCTTGAGCCTTTAGAGCGTGGCTTTGGCCATACTCTTGGTAACGCGCTGCGCCGTATTCTGCTTTCATCAATGCCGGGTTGCGCGGTGACCGAGGTTGAAATTGATGGTGTACTGCACGAGTACAGCACCAAAGAGGGTGTACAGGAAGATATCCTGGAAATCCTGCTCAACCTTAAAGGTTTGGCGGTAAGAGTTCAGGGCAAAGATGAAGTTATTCTTACCTTGAATAAATCTGGCATTGGCCCTGTGACTGCAGCCGACATTACCCATGATGGTGATGTCGAAATCGTCAAGCCGCAGCATGTGATCTGCCATCTGACCGATGACAACGCATCTATTAGTATGCGTATCAAAGTTCAGCGTGGTCGTGGTTATGTGCCGGCTTCTGCCCGAATTCATTCGGAAGAAGATGAGCGCCCGATCGGCCGTCTGTTAGTTGACGCTTGCTACAGCCCTGTAGACCGTATCGCCTACAATGTTGAAGCAGCGCGTGTAGAGCAGCGCACCGACCTGGACAAGCTGGTCATCGAAATGGAAACCAACGGCACAATCGATCCTGAAGAGGCGATTCGTCGTGCGGCAACCATCCTGGCAGAACAACTGGAAGCTTTCGTTGACTTACGTGATGTACGTCAGCCGGAAGTGAAAGAAGAGAAACCAGAATTCGATCCGATCCTGCTGCGCCCTGTTGACGATCTGGAATTGACTGTCCGCTCTGCTAACTGCCTTAAGGCAGAAGCTATCCACTACATCGGTGATCTGGTACAGCGTACCGAGGTTGAGCTGCTTAAAACGCCTAACCTTGGTAAAAAATCTCTTACCGAGATTAAAGATGTGCTGGCCTCACGTGGTCTGTCTCTGGGCATGCGCCTGGAAAACTGGCCACCGGCAAGCATTGCTGATGAATAACCCGATCACAGGTTAAGGTTTCACTGAGAAGGATAAGGTCATGCGCCATCGTAAGAGTGGTCGTCAACTGAACCGCAACAGCAGCCATCGTCAGGCTATGTTCCGCAACATGGCTGGCTCTCTGGTTCGTCATGAGATCATCAAGACGACTCTGCCGAAAGCCAAAGAGTTGCGCCGCGTAGTTGAGCCGCTGATTACTCTTGCCAAGACCGACAGCGTAGCTAATCGTCGTCTGGCATTCGCCCGCACTCGTGATAACGAGATCGTGGCAAAACTGTTTAATGAGTTAGGCCCGCGTTTCGCGAGCCGTGCAGGTGGTTACACTCGCATTCTGAAGTGTGGCTTCCGCGCTGGTGACAACGCTCCGATGGCATACATCGAGCTGGTTGATCGTCCAGAAGCTCAAGCAGAGGCTGCAGCAGAGTAATCTGTTGCAACGTGAAAAACCCGCTTCGGCGGGTTTTTTATTGCCTGCTATTTGCCCTCTGCTACGCTTGTGGTGTGACATAGGAGGCTAACAATGTGGTTAATCGATCAGCTGGCTGAACAACATATTAAAGCGGCGCAGGAGAAAGGCGAACTCAGCAATCTTGCCGGAGAAGGTGCGCCATTAGTGCTGGACGATGACAGCCATGTTCCACCTGAATTACGCGCGGGCTATCGTTTACTCAAGAATGCGGGGTTTCTTCCCCCTGAGCTTGAATTACGTAGTGAAGCGCTGGAAGTAAACGATCTTTTACGCCAACTGGACCCGGGCGATCCTGCAGCAGAAATGCATGCGCGCAAATTGCGGCACCTGACCGTGAAACTGCGTCAGGCGGGCATGAGCACAGCGTTTCTTGAGGGCGGATATGGTCCGGCCATTACCCATAAGCTCACCGTTGAATAGCGGCTATTTTTATCTGGCGTCAAGGCGAGTATAATTTCTTTCACTGCGGCAAGGTTTCGCGCAGTTGGATCTTCGGGTCACCTAAACTGATGGAGGAGATATGTCCCGTTATCGTCATACCAAAGGGCAAATACGTGATAATGCGATTGAGGCACTACTGCACGACCCTTTATTTAGACAGCGTGTTGAACAGAACCAAAAAGGGAAAGGCAGCTTTAAACGTAAAGAGAAACATGCAAAAGGTCGGGGATGGGAGGGCAGTGATAAGTGCAGGACTTATCACTGCCCTTCTGCTTTTAATGACAAAAAAGCCGCAATGTCTGCGGCTTTAACGTTTTAGATTTTTGTATTCTGCTGTTTGAGCAAGTCACGAATTTCCGTTAACAGAACTTCCTCATTAGAGGGTTTCGGCGCAGGCTTTTCGACTTCTTTTTTCTGGTAGAGTTTATTCATCAGTTTAATCGCCATGAAAATGGCAAACGCAACGATGATAAAGTCGAAAACGGTCTGCAGAAAAATGCCGTATTGCATTACAACCGCTGGCGCATCACCCACAGCAGGTTTAAGTACCCAGCCGAATGATTTGAAATCAACGCCGCCGATCAATAAGCCCAGCGGTGGCATGATGATATTTGCCACTAATGATGAAACAATTTTACCAAATGCCGCACCAATAATGACACCCACGGCCAGATCAACAACATTGCCGCGCATCGCAAAATCACGAAACTCTTTGAATAAACTCATACTTCTCTCCTTGCCTTAGCCAATGCCATAAAGTTTAACAAAGCTTGCCATATTTGCCATCGCTGCGAGCAATTAGCCGGATTATGCCAGACAACGCGCGACCTTTTATTACAGGAAGAACGGACTTGGCTGGAACAGGCGCTCGACGTCCGGTACAAATTTCTTATCGGTTAAAAACATCACCACGTGGTCGCCCTGTTCGATGCGCAAATTGTCATTTGCTATCATCACATCATCGCCCCGGACCACTGCGCCAATAATTGTGCCCGGTGGCAGCTTGATATCA
This sequence comes from Pantoea sp. Fr+CA_20, assembly GCF_024520835.1. NCBI lineage: Bacteria > Pseudomonadati > Pseudomonadota > Gammaproteobacteria > Enterobacterales > Erwiniaceae > Pantoea > Pantoea sp. Fr+CA_20. The sequence goes on along the minus strand of NZ_JALNPN010000035.1, from coordinate 8,712 downwards.
TCAATGGAACGGCCCACAACTCTTGACGTAGTTTCATCACCATGCGCAATCGCCTCGATGGCTTCGGCGATACCACGACGTAATGACGAGACGCCAACAATATCCGCTTTACGTACATGTCCCAGCAATGCCGAGATCGTCGCCTGCTGTGGCGAGATGGCAATATCGATAACGCTGCCCTGAACCAGATCAACATAAGCCCGTCGTTGAATCAGTACCATCGCTTTTTTGGCACCCATTTTTTTCGCCAGCATGGCGGACATAATATTGGCTTCGTCATCATTGGTAACGGCAATAAATAAATCGACCTGCTCAATGTGTTCTTCTGCCAGCAATTCCTGATCGGACGCATCGCCATAGAACACCACAGTATCGTGCAACTGTTCAGCCAGCTCGGCAGCGCGCTGCGGATTGCGCTCAATGAGTTTTACGCTGTAATTTTTTTCGAGTTGCTGCGCCAGACCAAATCCAATATTCCCGCCGCCCACTAACATGATGCGTTTATAGGGTTTTTCCAGACGCTGCATTTCGCTCATTACCGCGCGAATATGTTGGCTGGCGGCAATGAAAAAGACTTCATCGCCGGCCTCAATAATGGTCGAGCCTTGCGGACGGATAGGACGATCCTGTCGAAAGATCGCCGCAACCCGCGTATCAATATGCGGCATGTGGTCGCGCAGAATCGACAGCGGATTACCCACGAGCGGGCCACCGTAATAGGCTTTTACAACGGCCAGACTGACCTTGCCTTCGGCAAAGTTGACCACCTGCAGCGCACCGGGGTACTGAATCAGACGATAAATATTGTCGATAACCAGTTGCTCAGGCGAAATCAAATGATCAATGGGCACAGCCTCGGGGATAAAAAGCTTATCGGCATCACGCAAATAGTCTGCCGCACGAATACGGGCAATGCGATTCGGTGTATTGAAAAGCGAATAGGCGATCTGACAGGCAATCATATTGGTTTCATCAGAACTGGTGACGGCGACCAGCATATCGGCATCTTCTGCACCGGCTTCGCGTAAAATACGCGGATGAGAACCATGACCCTGTACAACGCGTAAATCAAACTTATCCTGCAGTTGGCGTAAACGCGTGGAGTCCGTATCGACAACGGTAATGTCGTTGTTTTCGCCAACCAGGTTTTCAGCCAGGGTACCGCCGACCTGACCGGCACCAAGAATTATGATTTTCATCGCTTTTCAATGCCTTCTCAGTGTGGACTCGCGAGCTTCACAAGCTTAGCGTAGAAAAAACCGTCTCCGCCTTCTGCTTCAGGAAAGACCTGCCAGCCGTTAAGGGGAGCACCAGACAGCGACACAGCCTGAGCATCCGCGTGGCGCTGTACAAAGTCGCTGATTTGCTGCTGATTCTCATCTGGCAGCACAGAGCAGGTTGCATAGATCATCGTACCGCCCGGTTTAAGCAGTGGCCATGTCGCATCCAGAATGTCACGCTGTAAGGCTGCCAGCTCAGTAATATCACGATCGCGACGTAACCATTTGATATCAGGATGACGGCGGATAACGCCGGTTGCTGAGCAGGGCGCATCCAGCAGTATGCGATCAAACTGACGTTGGTCACACCATTGCTGCGGGGTACGTCCATCCCCCTGTTTCACTTCTGCGGTCATACCAAGACGGCCCAGATTTTCATGCACGCGTTTCAGGCGCTGGGCATCAACATCGACAGCAAGCACCTGCGCCTCAGGGGCGATTTCGAGGATATGGGTCGTTTTACCTCCCGGCGCCGCGCAGAGATCCAGAATTTGCTCACCGTTTTTGGGCTCAAGCAGAAGCGCACAACGCTGGGCGGAGAGATCCTGTACCGTAATCCAGCCTTGCTCAAAGCCGGGTAACACATTAACGGATGCCGGCGATTCAAGACGCAAGGCTTCAGGCACATCGTCAGCAACAGCTGCGTTCCTTTCATCCGCCGTCAGCAGGGCCAGCCAGCTGTCACGCGAATGGTGCTGACGGTTAACCCTTAACCACATTGGCGGACGCTGGTTGTTCGCCTCAACAATTTGCTGCCAGTGCGCTGGCCAGGCCTGTTGAAGCCGGTTCAGTAACCAGCCCGGATGCAGGTGACGCTGTGGGCCATCCTGAATACTGGCAAGCAGTTCTTCCTGACGACGCTGGAACTGACGTAATACGCCATTAATTAGCCCTTTCAGGTTTGCTCGTTTCAGCACTTCAGCACCGGCAACTGTCTCATCTAATGCCGCATGAGCAGGTACACGTGTATAGAGCAGCTGATATAAGCCCACCATAATCAGGAAGTGCAGTGTACGCTGCTTACCCGTTAACGGGCGTTCCATCAATTTGCCGATAAGCGCTTCCAGCTGCGGTAAGGTGCGCAACACACCAAAGCAGATCTCCTGGACCAGCGCGGCATCTTTGTCTGAGAGCTTTTTCTGTGCCGCAGGCAAGACGGTATTCAGGGACTCGCCTTTATCGACAACGCGCTCGATCAGTTGAGCAGACAGGCTACGAAGATTGGTTGGTTTAGTCATAAGATAGTGCCATCAAGCAAAAGGCCCGGTTTTTGCCGGGCCTGAGGGTCAGTCCAGAAGAGTGCCGGCTTCAAACCATTCTCGGCGCGAGTTAAGCAGATCCTGTGCCGACATCGGTTTTTTACCGGCGGGTTGAAGCTGAAGCAAATTCAGCACGCCGTCGGCAGTGGCAATTTGAATGCCTTGTTTGTCAGCCTGGATAATCTCTCCTGGCTGTTTGTTCACATGAGGTAAGACGCAGGCTTGCCAGACTTTAACCGGCTGATCATTCACCATAAAAAAGCTTATCGGCCAGGGATTGAAGGCACGGATGCAGCGTTCCAGCTGTTCGGCCGACAGCGTCCAGTTAAGGCGCGCTTCCTCTTTACTGAGCTTCTCCGCATAGTTGGCCTGGCTTTCGTCTTGCTGAATGGCCTGCGCTTGACCATCACGTAACTGAGCTAAGGTTGTCAGCAGTCCTGCCGGGCCCAGATCTGCCAGCTTGTCATAAAGCGTGGCACTGGTATCTTCCGCGCTAATTGGACAGGCCAGTTTCAATAGCATATCACCGGTATCCAGCCCAACATCCATCTGCATGATGGTCACACCGGTTTCACTGTCGCCCGCCCAGAGCGCGCGCTGAATGGGCGCGGCGCCACGCCAGCGTGGCAGCAGGGAACCGTGTACGTTGATACAGCCCAGTCGGGGCATATCAAGCACGGCTTTTGGCAGAATGAGCCCATAAGCGACCACCACCATTACGTCAGCCTGCAAATCTGCAATCAGCTGTTGGTTTTCTGCAGGGCGCAAGGATTTGGGTTGAAATACCGGAATGTTTTGGGCCAGGGCTAAGGATTTAACCGGGCCGGCGGTCAACTTATTGCCGCGACCTGCGGGACGATCCGGTTGGGTAAAGACGCCAACCACCTGATGCTCAGAAGCAAGCAGCGCGTCAAGGTGACGCGCTGCAAAGTCTGGCGTGCCAGCAAAAATAATTTTAAGCGGAGCAGACACGTTTATCCCTTTTTCAGATCTCAGGAAGCCTGGGCGTTTTGTCGCGCCAGTTTTTCTAACTTAGTTTTGATGCGCTGACGCTTTAAAGGCGAAAGATAATCAATAAACAGTTTGCCATCGAGATGGTCGATTTCGTGTTGAATACAGATAGCCAGCAGATCACCGGTTTCAAGTTCGAAACTTTTACCGTCACGATCTAACGCGCGGACTTTTACCCGCTCAGCACGTGGCACAAAAGCGCGTTGCTCAGGAATGGACAGACAGCCTTCTTCAATACCTGTTTCACCGCTTTTTTCCAGAAGCTCAGGATTAATTAATACCAGACGCTCATCGCGGTTCTCTGATACATCAATCACAATGATGCGCTGGTGAATGTCCACCTGCGTGGCAGCCAGGCCGATACCTTCTTCGGAATACATGGTTTCGAACATATCATCAACGATACGCTGAACGTCCGCGTTAACTTCTTTAACAGGCGCGGCAATTTTGCGCAGGCGCTCGTCAGGAAAATGTAATACCTGTAAAACTGACATAAATATCCAGATATATATTCTAAAAGGGAAAGATTACTGCCCCATATTGTAGACTTTTTAGCACCTGATTGACAGCATTCTGCGGAGGGAAGCAACGGTTATCAGGAGGCTGTAAAGATGCAAAAAAGGGAGCAGTTACTGCGGTTGGCCGCCATTCCGGGCATAACGGGCAGGCGCTGGTTAAGCGCGGCACAGCAACTGTCTGAAGACAAAGATGTTGATGATGTGTTAACTCTGAACGGGTTTGAGGCTTCACAACGCCACTATTACCATCATATCTCCCCCCGTTGGCTGGCGACAGTTAAGACGTGGCTGGCAACGAGTCCGTTGCACCATCTGATTACCGCACTTGATCCGCTTTATCCCGCTCAACTGGCTGAAACGGCCTGTTTTCCTCCGCTGCTGTATGTGAAAGGCGACCCCGCCGTGTTGGGGGCACCGCAGTTAGCGGTGGTCGGCAGCCGTCAATGTTCCCACTCTGGCCGCTACTGGTGTGACTGGTTTACTCAACAGTTATCGCTAAGTGGCTTTACTATCACCAGCGGCCTGGCGCTTGGTATCGATGGCGTTGCGCATCGCGCCGCGCTGAGGGTTCAGGGGAAAACCGTTGCGGTGCTGGGCAGCGGACTGGAGCATCTTTATCCCAAAAAGCATGGTGCATTGGCGCAGGAGATTGTCGGGCAGGGCGGCGCAGTGGTATCTGAGTTTCCGCTGGATGCCGTACCGCTGGCACATCGTTTTCCACGCAGAAACCGTATTATCAGTGGGCTGAGCCAGGGCGTTTTAGTCATAGAAGCGTCATTAAAGAGTGGTTCATTAGTCACAGCCCGTTATGCATTAGAGCAAAATCGCGCGGTTTATGCCTTGCCCGGCGCATTAGGAAACAGCGGCAGTGAGGGAACAAACTGGCTGATTCAACAGGGCGCGATGCTGGTGGCACATCCTAATAACATCATTGAAGATTTACGCGCTATGCTTAACTGGTTACCTGTTACACAATCAGACGAAATTTATTCTGATGCCAGTGACAATGCTCCATTGCCATTTGCCGAGCTGTTGGCTAACGTAGGTGATGAGGTTACACCTGTTGACGTTGTCGCTGAACGTGCCGGCCAACCTGTGCCAGTTATTACAGCTCAATTGCTGGAACTGGAGTTAGCAGGATGGATCGCAGCTGTACCCGGCGGCTATGTCCGATTGAGGAGGGCATGCCATGTTCGACGTACTCATGTACTTGTTTGAGACCTATATCCACAACGAAGCAGAAATGGGTGTTGATCAGGACAGATTGACAGATGACTTGACGGATGCCGGTTTTCATCGCGAAGATATCTATAACGCGTTGAACTGGTTAGAAAAATTGGCAGACTACCAGGAAGGTCTGGTCGCCCCAATTTTACTGGCAAATGATCCGCTCTCCATGCGCATCTATACAGATGAAGAGAGCAAGCGTTTAGATGCCGAAAGCCGCGGTTTCCTGCTTTTCCTGGAGCAAATCCAGGTCTTGAGTCTGGAAACACGAGAAATGGTCATTGAACGTGTCATGGCGCTTGATACTCTTGATTTCGATCTTGAGGATCTTAAATGGGTGGTGTTGATGGTGTTGTTTAACATCCCAGGATGTGAAAACGCCTATCAACAAATGGAAGAACTGTTATTCGACGTCAACGAAGGTATGCTGCATTAAATTTTCACTGATGCATTATCGTTATGAGTAAAACCGCACTCTTTACTGCGCGTAAACAGGACCCCTGCCCCGCTTGCGGGGCAGAACTTGTTATACGTTCAGGAAAACACGGCCCTTTTTTGGGCTGTGCAAACTACCCTGCCTGCGACTACATCCGGTCCCTGGGAAACCAGGCCGACGGACATGTAGTAAAAGTTCTGGAAGGTCATGCTTGCCCGCAATGTGGTGCTGATAAAGTGTTACGTCAGGGCCGTTTTGGCATGTTTATTGGCTGTAGCGACTATCCAGCGTGTGATTACACGGAAACGATCGATAAACCTGATGAGACAACCATCGACTGCCCGCAGTGTCAGCAAGGTAAACTGGTACAGCGGCGATCGCGTTTTGGCAAAACCTTCCATTCCTGTGACCGCTATCCAGCCTGCCAGTTTGCCGTTAATCTGACGCCAGTCGCTGGACGCTGTCCGCATTGTGAATTTCCGCTTTTAGTTGAAAAAAAGACGGCGCAGGGCACCCGGCTTTTTTGCGCCAGTAAAAGTTGTGGCAAAGCTATCACTGAAGAGACGTAAGACATAACCATGCAAAATCAACTAGTTTCCGGCTCACTACAGGATTGTGTGAACCATCTGAAGCAACATGCCGTGATTGCTTATCCCACTGAAGCGGTATTCGGCCTGGGCTGCGACCCCGACGATGAATCGGCAGTGATGGCACTACTGGCATTGAAAAGACGCCCAGTGGAAAAAGGGTTGATTCTGATAGCGGCCGATTACGGCCAGCTTATGCCCTACGTCTCCGATCATGTCTTAACGGCGATGCAGCGTGAACGTATGTTTGCCTGCTGGCCAGGCCCGGTCACCTTTGTTGTGCCAGCAGCACCGCAAACGCCACGTTGGTTAACCGGCCAGTTTGATTCCCTGGCTATTCGCGTCAGCGACCATCCTGACGTTCAGGCGTTGTGCCGGGTGTTTGGTAAACCTCTGGTTTCAACCAGCGCGAATCTTTCTGGTCAGCCACCTTGCCGTTCAGTAGAAGAGGTTAAACTGCAGTTTGGTGCTGCGTTTCCCGTACTCAATGGAGAGACGGGAGGAAGGCTAAACCCTTCTGAGATCCGTGACGTGGTTAGCGGCAACCAGATACGGCAGGGCTAGCAGATGGCATATTTTGCAGTTTTCGGACATCCGATCAGTCACAGCAAATCCCCGCAAATTCATCAGGCCTTTGCCAGGCAAACGGGTATTACGCTTCAATACGATCGTATTGAAGCGCCTGTCGATGCCTTTCCCCAGGCTATCACCACTTTTTTCTCTCAGGGTGGGGCAGGCGCCAATATCACGTTACCTTTTAAACAACAGGCCTGGGAATATGCAGACCAGCTCACCGAACGTGCCTCTCTCTCTGGTGCCGTCAACACGTTGAAGAAATGCCAGGATGGTCAGATTCTTGGCGATAATACGGATGGCATCGGTTTAGTCAGCGATCTGCAGCGTCTGTCGATGATCAAACCTGGCGATCATATTTTGCTGGTGGGGGCGGGAGGTGCGGCGCGTGGCGTCATCCTTCCTCTGCTTTCGCTGGGCACGTCAATTACGGTGGTAAACCGTACGGCTGCTAATGCCCAGAGCATGGCAAAGACGTTTGCGCACCGTGGGGCGGTGAGTGCCCTTTCTTTTGAGGAGCTTGAAGGTAAACATTTTGATTTGCTGATTAACGCAACGTCGAGCGGCATCAATGGCGATGTGCCACCGTTATCGTCTTCATTAATTCATGCGGATTTACGCTGTTATGACATGTTCTACCAGAATGGATTGACCGCTTTTTTGCGCTGGTGTCACCAGCAGGGTTCATCTCATCTGGCTGATGGGTTAGGCATGCTGGTGGGGCAGGCCGCGCATGCCTTTCATCTGTGGCATGGCATCATGCCGGAGATTGCGCCTGTCATTGCGTCCTTAAAAGCCGAGATACAGTCATGAATCAGGCTATCCAGTTTCCAGACCGTGAAACGCTGGATGTCACGTTAAAGGCTGTCTGTTTTCCCGTTTTGGTTAATGGCATGGGACTGACCTGTGCTATCAGCGTGGATGCGTTACACCAGCAGTTCGGGGAGGGTGACGCGATGGCCCTGTTTCGTGACCATCGCTGGGATCTGGAAGATGTGGCTGAAGACTGTATCCGTAACGATCAGGTAGATAATGAAGGATGGGTCTGGCTGTCGCCTGCCAGATAGTCGTTCTTCCAGCTAACATAGTTGCGGGCAGAGTAGAGCAATCCTTCAATTTCTTTTTCATTCAGCGGTCGAATTTGTTTTACCGGGCTGCCTACATAAAGATAACCGCTTTCCAGTCTCTTACCCGGCGGGACCAGACTCCCGGCACCAATCAGAACATCATCTTCAACAATCACGCCATCCAGCACGATTGAACCCATCCCAACCAGCACGCGATTACCGATGGTGCAGCCATGCAGCATCGCCTTATGCCCAACGGTAACATCCTGACCGATAACCAGTGGAAAACCTGCTGGATTGGCATCAGACTTATGGGTTACATGAAGTACGCTGCCATCCTGAATATTGGTACGGGCACCGATACGAACCTGATTCACATCACCACGAATAGCCACTAAAGGCCAGATACCTACATCATCTTCGATAATGACGTCGCCCACCACCACGCTTGTGGAATCAACCATGACGCGCAGACCCAACTGCGGGAAAAGATGTTTATAAGGGCGTAATGCTACAGTCATTGTATTCTCCTTTACTGAGTTTACCGGCAGCCTGCTGTGATTCTGACCTGCTGGCAAGGGGATTTTGCCCCGGATCGTTGGCGATCTAACCAATATGAATGTTTTCTCGACAGTCAGAAAAAAGATCCAAAAAAAGGGTTGTGCAATTTATTCGGATCCCTATAATGCGCCTCCACTGACACGGCACAACGGCTTACGGAATGCGGTGTTGAGAGGTTCAGGAAACTGAGCCG
>NZ_JALNPN010000034.1:0-26411 GCF_024520835.1 Pantoea sp. Fr+CA_20 | reverse complement strand
TAATCCGAGTTCTTCGTTTCATGGCAACGTCCCCCTTGATTAAGGATAGCGTTGCATCGACCCATTGAACTCACAGCGAAAATCGGACATAGTGCTGAACTTAAATAATTATCCCTTACTAATCTTTGCGAAAAAGGCCGTTAACCCTGACCAGTAAAGACAAGGCAAAATCACGCATCCGGTCATTCAGTCGCGTCTGGTCAAGATATGATATCCTCTAGGATACTTACAGCATTGAAAGGTGAGTCCGGATGGAAAAGACCTTCACTCCTGAACAAATTGACATTATCAATCGTGTTGTCTTCAACCATATAGATAAAATGACTGAGGAAGTGGCTAACATAGTTGAAAAAACAGAGAAAGCCGCGCACCAGCAACTATCAGATCACGGTATAAATATGGCAGATTTTTATCCTGCCAATCAGCTATTTCTAATGATGACAATCGTACAAACATTGATAGACCGGGTGCATGGTGGGGACATGGCTCTTGCTCAAAAAATGATAACTATGGAAGCGAAAAGACTGAATGTCAGCGTCAGTGTCAAGGCTGTTAAATCAGGCGGACGGGCTTGAACGATTAAATTGCTAATCATGTCCGCTTCTGGCACAAAGCGGACATGATGTTCACATCCCCATTACGACGGATCGCGCTGAATGCTAAGTTCATAAACGACGCAGGGCACATCATAATGCTGTTCTGTTGCTTTGTACGTCATGCCTAATCGCTGCATCACTCGCTGAGAGGGCGCATTTTCAGGGTCGGCAACAGCCACTAAATATGTTGCGCCCATCTGCTCTGCTGCGAAATCAATAATCGCTTTAGCCGCTTCTGTTGCATAGCCTTTGCCATTGTGTTCCGGGACAAGCCGCCAGCCAATCTCTAAGGGTGCACCTTCAACGTTTGCCAGGTACTGGAGGCATGCTGCTCCAACAATGGCACCGGAAGCCTTCTCTTTGATAGCCCACCACGAAAATCCATATTTCTGCCATCGGGCCTGAACTCGCCTGATATTTTCCCACGTCTCTTCTGGTGTTTTAACAATACCGTTGCTGATATACCGCATCACGCCGGCATCGCTTTCCATTACCCTTAAGCCTTCGTAGTGTGAGTCATCATAGGGTTCAAGCCTTAAACGCGCAGTTTCTAAATTCATCTGACACTCCTTTTACCTGAAGGCATTACTTTTGCTGAACTTTTCAACCTAAATCACCATAGCACGATGTAAGCAGCGTCCGCTTCTGGCACCCAGGCGAACATCTGCACAGAACTGTATCCGCGATGAACCCGTTGCGGTGATGATATTAACAGCAGATTACGGCCCTTTTAGCGTGGAGGGTCGGCTGTGAGGTCGGCACCGGCGTCGGGCTCTGAAAAAAGAATGCCTGGTAGCACTTGTGTCAAAAAATCATAAGGACAAGTACTCCCCTCTATGCGAATACGTATCATAATCCCTTCGTAACTGTGAATAACCAGCTTTGCCGCGCTTTCCGGCGTCATCCCTGGCGAAAGCGTCTGAGCATCATTAAACACGGTAATCAGATCGCGTTCCCAACAGGCAAAAATTGCCCGCAGCTTTTGCCGAATCTTTTCACTGTGTACGGCCCCCGTCTGTCCAATAATCCCTGCCAGACAGCCCGCGACTTCAGGTTCACGCTCAATATACACGCTGTGCCCGTTTAGCCAGCTGATGAGACGCAGGCGGGGATGCAGGGAGCGGTTCAGTAACGTCTCTGCCCGGAGTGCGTCAAACGTCTCGATATAAGCGTCAAGTGCGGCGCAGGCAAACTCTTCCTTACTCGGAAAGAGATTATAAAACGATCCTTTAGGCATACCTGCCTCACTCAGAATCGTTGTTATCCCTCCCCCTTCGTACCCTTCTCTCATGAAAACCCGTATACCGGCACTCAAAAGACGTTTGCGCGTATCATTCTTTGCCATAATAATTAGACCGCTCTACTTATTTTGTCAGACTATAAGGGATAAGGATAAACGATGCCACCGATAAAGACCGCCAGCAGACACGCGTTGGGACTGATTATGGTGTTTCTTTCGGCCATCATGTGGAGCTCCGCAGGCTTCTTCGTGAGGATGCTCGATATGAACACGTGGGCGATGGTTGCATGGCGCTCGCTGTTTGCTTTTCTGTCGCTGGTTCTTCTGCTCATGGGGAGCGGCTATCTGCGCCGCTTTTCATTCCGTCATGATGTGGGCTTAAAAGGCCTGATAACCGCCACTGTTATGGCGATTTCCATGTTTTGCTATGTCGCAGCGCTGAAACTCACCAGCGTCGCAGGCGTGATGACCGTTTATGCAACAATTCCCTTTTTTGCGATGGGGCTGGGCTGGCTGATACAGAAGAAGGAAATTACAAAACGTGCGCTTATTTCCGCAGCAGTGAGCCTCACAGGGGTGATTGTTATGGCGGCCTCTGCCTCAGGGAAAGGCGATATGGCGGGTAACACACTGGCTCTGGTGATGACCGCCGGGTTTGCCGCCAGCATAGTGATGTCAGGAAAGTGGCCAGAAATGAACCTGCCGGCTGTTACGGCTCTCGCATGTGCCCTCTGTGGTGTCTTCTGTTTTGCGATGATGCCACAAGACCTTCCCCTTCCCGGTTTGCATGACATCTTATGGTTGTTCGCTTTTGCGCTGGCGACACAAAGTATGAGCTATCTGCTGTTCATGGCAGGAAGCCGATATGTTAACCCCGCTGAGGCCAGCCTGATTGCACAAACAGATATCCTCCTGGGGCCTTTGTGGGTCTGGATATTCTTCAATGAATTACCAACCAACAATACACTCCTGGGTGGGGGAATCACCTTTGTTGCGGTAACGGGTTATCTGGCAGCGGAGTATTACCTGAAAAGAAAATCAGCCCGGAATAACTGAGGGCTTGCACCGCTCAAAAGCAAACCCGATGCTGAACACATCACAGCATTGACAACCTCCGCGACTGGCCCAGAACGCGCTGCGTGCAGGCTGAACAATGATGCCTGCTATAAGCCAACAGCGGATATCTGCTGTTTTCCGGCGGCATACAGAGGATGGGCGTTCAGTGATTATGAATGCCTGCCTTATGCATCCCTTTTCCTCCCTGCAACGCTTTCACCTGGACGTCAGCTCGTATTCAGTTGCCGACACAGGCTGCCACCATGAAACAGATGAAACTGTCGGCGTAAGCAGATGCGTTTTGATGGAAACCTCCCCGCCTTGCGCAAAGGCATAGTGGTCGAGGTAAAACGTGTCGACAGCGACGTCATGGGCCATGCGGTACAACCGCACAAATTACACATTTACAAATTTAAATGTATAAATATAATGCCCACCTTTGTTTCTTCTCACAGGATAGTTGTTATGACGTCTCTTTTCGCGCCCCTGACGCTGGGTGATCTCACATTACGTAACCGCATTGCGCTCCCTCCCCTGACCCGTTGCCGCAGCGAGCAGCCGGGCAACGTCCCCGGCACGATGATGGTGGACTACTATCGCCAGCGCGCCAGTGCCGGTTTTATTGTGACCGAAGGGACACAAATTGAGCCTCGCGGACAGGGTTATGCCTGGACGCCGGGCATCCACAGCGAAGCACAAATCGCCGGATGGCGAAACGTCACCGATGCCGTTCATGCCGAGGGCGGAACCCTCTTTTGCCAGCTCTGGCACGTGGGACGTGTCTCGCACAATGAACTGCAGCCCGGGAAACAGCCGCCTGTTGCCCCTTCAGCTGTTGCCGCCAGCGGCGTACGGGTATTTATCGAAACCGGGCCTGGTGCCGGTGTGCTGACGGACCCCAGCCTGCCGCGCGCGTTGACGACCTCTGAAGTGAAAGAGATTGTGGCGATGTACCGTACGGCGGCGGAGAATGCCAAAAAAGCCGGTTTCGACGGTGTCGAACTGCATGCGGCCAACGGTTATCTGATCAATCAGTTTATTTCTGAACACACCAACTTCCGCACCGATGAATATGGTGGTTCGCTGGACAACCGCCTGCGCTTCCTGCGCGAAATCATCGAGGCGGTGAGTTCAGTGTTTGGCAGTCACCGAGTCGGGGTACGTTTCGCGCCGCTGTTCTCAAGCACAGAGGAAGAGCGCGTTTATCTGGGGCTGGTTGAAAGCGATCCCCATGCCACTTACCTTCGTGCTGCCGAGATGCTGAACGCGCTCGAAACAGGCTATCTGTCTATCGCCGAAGCGGACTGGGACAACAGCCCGGAACTGCCCGAACGTTTTCGTATTGCGCTGCGCGAAACCTTCCGTTCACCCATTATGTATTCCGGTCGTTACACCAAGGAAAAAGCCGAACGCATGCTGGAAAAGGGATGGGGCGACCTGTTTGGTTTCGGACGTACGTTTATCGCTAACCCGGATTTACCGACACGTTTTAAAATGGGCTATCCGCTGAACGAGGTGGATGCTGGCTCGCTGTATGGTGGAAGCGAGAAAGGCTATACTGACTATCCTTTTTATCCTGCTTGAGGTTCGAAGACGGCATGACACCCGAAAATGCCATTAAATTACTGGCCAATCCAACGCGGGTTGCGGTGCTCAAATGGCTTAAAAACCCTGACGAAGCCTTTGCTGACTATGCTCAGCTCTATCCCTTCGATCAGTACGGTGTCTGTGCCAGTCTCATTCAGGACAAGGCGGGCCTCTCACAGCCCGCGACATCCTTGTGTCTGAAAGCGCTGCATGATGCCGGTCTGCTTGAGGCCAGTAAGGTGGGAAAATGGACCTACTATCGCCGGCGCGAACAGGCGGTGTACGAGATGAATGAGGCAATCATCAGATCTCTCCAGCAGCTGTAGGCCGTTCCTCCGAGAGGATGGCCTCTTTTAAAGCCGGGCATCAGCTATCAAAATCACCAGCAAAGGCTACTGTCTGCTTCTGGCACCAGACAGACAGTAGCCTGATCACTGTCCAGCATGCGCAACATGCGAGCCATGCTCATTTTACCAGGTCGCCCTGACGTGTAGTCCTTGCGACCTCGCCTGAGGTCGGTTTTCAGGCCGCGAAAGTCAATAAACTCACCCAATCTACGGCTTTTTCAGCCCTGTTAAACAGGGTGAGTCCAGACTTTTTATAGTAGAGATTTCAGCACTCTACCCACACCGAACCGGCGTCGGCTGAACGTACACAGTTTTCCACCCATCTGACGCCCGCCTGGCCCGCATGCACATCGGGATACCAGAAATTGTCCAGGAAGGCATCGTCACCGCGATCGGTAGCATCCATCGCCAGCGCAAAACGTCTGTAGAGATTCGACCATGCTTCGAAAAGTCCTTCCGGATGTCCCCCGCCTATGCGGTCATCTTCACGGGCAACTGGATGAAGATAGTCCATGCCTCTCTCCAGAATGCGTACCGGCTCACCCTGAATTTCGAAGCGGAGCTGGTTCGGCTGCTCATCCCACCACTCAATACTGGCTCTGGAACCGACGATTCGGACTTTCTGTCCATGCATTGAGCCGCAGTTAACGGCCGAGGCCCACAGACTTCCTACCGCACCATTCTCGTATTCCATCAGAACAAACGCGTTGTCTTCAAGAGGAGCACGGCTTTTCACAAAACTCTGGCGCGAGCAAAGCAGCCGCCTGATTTTCATGGCAGGTGCCATGGTTTCAGCGATACATAATGGATGGGTCGCCAGGTCACCCAAAACGTAACTGGGCCCGACAAAGCGTGGGTTAACGCGCCAACTGGTACTGGCGTTATTCTGTTCAACCGATTCGTTGTGAAAACCGTGTGCAAACTGCATGTTGATAATGCGGATGTCACCCAGTAATCCCTCCGCAATCATTTCCCTGGCCTGATGGATAAGCTGATGACCGGTATAACCATAAGTCACGCCGACGATCTTCTTTTTCTCCCGGCTCAGTGTCGACAGATGCTCCGCCTCTTCGACCGTAAAACACAGCGGCTTCTCACAGATCACATGCAGACCGGCCTCAAGGGCTGCGCAGCAGACGGCAAAGTGGGTGTTGTTCGGTGTGGCGATCGAGACGGCCTGAATACCATCATCGCGTTTTGCTTCTGATGCAAACAGGGTTTGATAGTCGGCATAGCACCGGTCCGGGCTAAGGCCCAGTGCTTCACCAAACGCGCGTCCCCGTGCAGCATCAATATCAAAGGCCCCGGCAACCAAAGTGAAGGTGTTATCGCGTAGCGCCGATGAGCGGTGAATGTAACCGATTTGGCTGGTTCCGCCACCGCCTACCATGCCCCACCGCAGTGATTTTTCGAGCGGTTTAATACCGTTAATCATGATTTTCTCCTCAGAAACCGACTGAATGCAGATACTGCAGACTTGCCGTGACGTCACGCAGGCTGGTATCCGCATCACGCGGGTCCCTTTCCTGTTCAATGGTTATCCAGCCCTGATAATGCCGCTGGCGCAGAAAGGCGTGGACTTGTGGATAGCCGATGGCGCCGCGGCCAAGTGGGCACATAACGCCCTGCGCACAGGCGGTGAAAAAATCCAGGCCTTCGTTGATGGCACGACGCCAGACAACCTCGTTGACGTCCTTGAAGTGAAGATAATCAATGCGGTCCCAGTAACGATCCAGCGCAGCAACCGGGTCCATGCCCGCGTAATACAGATGGCCGGTATCCAGGCACAACCCGGCTACAGTATGGGGAATATCCTGGACCAGCTTTTCCAGCTCATCGGCAAACTCAATGCAACCACCCGCATGGGGATGAATGACCGGCCTGACACCATATTCTTTCCAGGCAATCTCACTCAAAACAGTGATGTGTCTGATCATTCTCTGCCAGTCACTATCCTTAAGCCGTGGGGCTTTTTCTGACTGGCCGGCGGTGGCGGCACGTTCAGGATCACCGAAGTCAATAATCACAAGATAAGGTGCAGGTTTATCCTGAGCGACAGGCTCGCCTTTTTGGTAAAGGGCACTCAGGTTGTGACAGATTTTGTGAGTCAGCGCGATCATTGCCGGGAAGTTCTCTTCACTCACCAAATCGTCGAAAAGGGTGCCCGCCACGACGGTCAGCTGAAACCCGTCAAGCGCCGATTTCAGCGCATCTGGCTGGACTGGCAAATATCCCCACGGCCCCAGTTCCAGGCTTTTGTAACCCGCAAGCCGGGCCTCTTTGAGGACATTCTGCCAGGGGGGAAGAAAGGGATTCTTCGGATCGTCCACGCCCCAGCTACAGGGCGCAGTTGCGATGGACATGGTCATGATTTTTCTCCTGATGCGGCAACACTGATGAACACAGACAGGCCAGACGGCAAGCGCCTGACTCACTGCGCGCAGTATTGCGCCGGTTTTTTATTACCGGCAATCATTCGGAGTGAGTTATTTGATAGCGATCATGATTTTTTTATATCATTATTTTGATAGTTTTAACTCAAATCCAGACAGCACAAGCCTTTGCCTGATGGCCAGGGGATTTAGATATTTTCCGGGGTGATGAGATCGAAAGGCAGTGTCACGTAGACAGGATTGCGATCGGTTTCCTGATGCCTGCTGATAAAAAGTGAGACGATCTTTTCAGCCACTGCATCGATACGGTGACGTAGCATGATTTCGACATGGGCTTCGATGAGCGCCATCTCATCACCGATAAACGGGCCATGACAGAGTATTTTTATATCCTGCCGCTTACTCTCGACGATGGCCTTAATTACGCCCTCAATGCCACCGCATGGCGCATAGATCATCGTAATCATGGGATTATTTTTTAGCAGCTGAGAGGCAGCTGAATAGCCCCCATTGATACTTTCGAGCGTCTGTAAAGGCTCCAGAACCACGACATCTTTTCTGTTTTCACGCAGATACGAACGGAAGCTTATTTCACAGCTTTCCTGACAGTTAAAACGGTGGTCACCAAGCAGAACGCCAATCACACTGTCTTTTTCAGCCATGCGTTCGGTAAACCATCCCGCCGTGCGCCCTGCTTTAAGGTTATCCAGCCCTATATAGCCAGCCTGGCCGCAGGGAGACAGATCGGAAAACAACGTGAAAATTTGCACGCCTGAAGCGGAAAGCTGCTTAATGGTATGCCGTATAAGAGGATGATCGAGCGCAACAACGCCAATAATATCAACGCGTTTTGCCAGTGACTCAAGAGAGGATACTACTTTCTCAATATCATGAATATCCGCCCACAGAAACACGGGTTCCGTTGTCAGTTTTCCCTGTGCACAGCGACTGATTTCGTCCGAAAGCACCTGATAAAAAGAATAATCATTGGGAAGAAGAATGAAGCCGGTGCGCACAGCACTTTTGACCGCCGTGGCTTCATGGGTCATCACCTTGCGGAGGTCTTCCCGGTAGCCGAGCGCATCAGCAGCACGCAGAACCCGATCCCGGGTTTCCTGCCTGACCGAGGCTCTGTTGTTTAACACACGATCAACCGTAGCGACGCCGACACCCGCCGCTCTGGCCACAGCTGACATAGATATTTTTTTCATTGCGCCGCCTGGAATGATAGATTTCTATCATTTTAAACACAGAAACCGTGCAGCGGCAAAATACTTGATCGCATTCTGCTGTCTCATCAGGTTTTTTATGAGATTGCTCTCTCAAAAACCTGCGCCCGAAACCCTGAGCTTTTCATCTTCATCACGTCGCCTCTCATCAATCCATAAAAGGCTGCCGGGCCTTGTTCAGCACGATGCCCCAGAGACCTGCAATCTGTACCTTGCTGTCAGTTCACTTCTGGCACAAAGCGGAGATGTGCATCAGGTCAATGCTTGCCGTTGTTCTGTCGCAGATAACGGGGTTGCTGACGCCGCGGCGTGTACCCAGCAGGGCGCAAGCTCCGTGCTGAATAAACCTTCACACGGAGATAACCCGGTTAGCGCAAACGCTTTCAGGATGGGCTAGCGCAACACGTGGCTTTCAAGAGCGGTCAGGATGGTGGCTTCCATTTTTTCCGGGGTAGCGATCGGTGCAAAACGCTTGAGCGGTTTGCCGTCGCGTCCAATCAGAAACTTAGTGAAGTTCCATTTGATCCGCCCGCCCAGCACACCGGGCAATTCAGCTTTCAGGTAACGAAACACCGGATGCGTTGCGGCGCCGTTGACCTCCACTTTCTCAAACATCGGGAAGCTCACACCATAATTGATGTGACAAGTCTGGGCGATGTCATCGGCACCGCCGGGTTCCTGCTTACCAAACTGGTTGCAGGGAAAACCCAGTATCATCAGTCCCTGGTCGGCGTACTTCCGGTAGAGCGCTTCCAGGCCGGCGTATTGTGGCGTGAAGCCACAGTGGCTGGCGGTATTAACCACCAGCACCAGCTTGCCTGCGTAATCACTCATAGAAATGCGTTCGCCACGCAGGCTGATGGCATGAAGTTGATAAAAAGGGGTCATCGCGTCATCCTCAAAGTAAAACCCGGTCTGTGGCGGCATTGCTACGCATCGCACTGGGCCAGATAGTGTGGCGCAGGGCCAGCAGGCTTACATCTGTTCAGCACTCATGACTTTGCCGCAGAACGTCGTTCCATGATGTTTTTCGCATAAAGTTCTATACCGATGTGATGTTCATGACTGACTTGCGCAATGAATGTCTGCAGGCATTCTGGCGTTGAGTGAAGCGTGTTCGCAATAAGGTCATCGAAATCGTGCGGGGTAAAGCGGTCATAGCCCTTTAACGTCGAACGCTGAAGCAGCGTATGTGCCGTAATTTCGAGAACGGCGCGTCGGTAATCATCGGACAGCAGGACATCAAGATCGTCCTGGCTAATCTCAAAGGCAAATTCATAGGTGATAAAACCGGAATCGACAGGGAGGGAGTAGATCAACGTATCCCCTTTCTGTTCGACATAGGGTTCATATCCGTCACCCATGAGGTGGACTGACTGCATATCACGCTCCTTCTTTTTCCAGCCATTCAAGAGTACAAATTCACCAAACGCGCTGGTTGCCGCTGCGGGCGAATGTACGCCATTCGCCCAAAGCCACCGACATCACGCGCCGGTTCAATGAAGCGATGACGCAGACATGGCCCGCTTAGCCGCTATGACCAGGCTGACCATGCCGATCAGCCCTGACAGAAACGGAGCCGGTTGCCAAAGGGATCATGCACTTCCATCACGCGCCCCCAGTCCTGCTCAACAATGTCCGGGCGACCGTAGCCGTACTTTTTCTCATGCAGCTCATCCCGGAATACCTGAATATTCTGCACAGGAATAAATACCGTTGCGCCAGGGCTGGCATCGCCATGATGCTCAGAGAGGTGCAACTGTAAGCCGTTTCTGACTATCCCCATATACAAGGGCAAACCGGGTTCGAAACGGTGTTCGAATTCGGCACTGAAAGACAGAAAATCCAGATAGAATTCTCGCGCCTTGCGCTCATCAAAAATTCTTAATATCGGGATGGTTTTACTGAAAGAAACGGCCGAAGGCGGGATTTGCGCGGGCAATGTGGCGGATGCCGTATTCCAGTCTCTGAAACCCAACTGATGTGCCACTGTTTCCAGGGCGGCTGAGTGAGAAAGCGTGAGGTCACGCTGCGCCAGAGAAGATTTGAGTTTTGTCGCCATTTGTTTGGCTTGTTCGATAGATAACATGGATTCTCCTGTCGTCAAGGCTCGATGGCGCTCGCATTACCCTGCCCCGACTCTCAAGAGTTGTTAGCTATTTGATATCAGGAAACACCATGCTTTCACCTTATCCTTGCGGACGCGAGCGGCAGGCAGCATTGGCCTTGGGTGACAGTATAGCGCAACGGCGTAAGACGCAAGTTCGGGTCCTTCTGTAAAGTGTGCAGCATCTGGCGTGCCATTAACGGTTTGCCTTAGCCGCGCGAGGGTTGCCATCAATAAGAAACCGGCGCACTGCCCGCGTTTGCAGACAGCCGCGCTGCGTCAACGAGCAGTTGAAGCGATCACATGGCCAGGCCAGGCAAACGATAAAGACTGGCTGGCGCAGCGCGTTTATAACCGCTGCGCCAGCGCTGCCTTAACGAGAGGTGGACAGGGTTTGCAGGACTTTCAGCTCGGCCACCGCTTCCTGCATGGCATCCATGCCCGCAGTTAAGGTGCGCAGACTATCCAGCTGCTTTGCCATACCTGCCCGTTCATGCCGGGTGCGATCACTCATCACCGCAATCGCATCGGCAGCGTGAATGCTCCGGTCAGCCATATCCGTGGCGGTTTGTACAGTGTTTGTCGCAACGTCGCGAATGCGTGAAATCGTACTCACTGCATCGTTGATATTGCTTGCCGTGGCTTCCGCCTGCTCTTTGGAGGACTGCGCCAGACGACGCACTTCTCCGGCAACCACGGCAAATCCCCTGCCCGCTTCGCCCGCCCGTGCGGCTTCCACCGCCGCATTGAGCGCCAGAATATTGGTCTGGAAAGCGATATTGCTGATGCCATGCGTAATAACGTTGATGCCATTGGAAATCGCTTCCAGATCGTCCAGCCCCTCGCCCAGGCGACTCTGCGCCTGCTGGCTCTCTTTGGCGATATCGCTGATGGCGCGGATGCTGCTTTCGGCCATCGTCAGTGCTTCGCCCTGGCTCTGGGTTGCCGCCTCAAGCACCGGCAGCGCCTGCACGATGGGCGCTAACTCCTGCTGATAGTTCACCACGCGGGCCAGCACGCCCGACTGCACTCGGTTGAGCGCCTCCCAGCGACGCAACGCGCGCTGAGCGTAATGCGCGGCATAGCTCGCATATTCCACTGGAAATTGCGCCATGGCATTGACGCTGTGATTAAAGAACACCAGCGCAGAGAGCGTCTGGTTGATCGGCACGCCAAGAATCTCACCAAAGCTGGAGA
Source organism: Pantoea sp. Fr+CA_20 (assembly GCF_024520835.1). Classification (NCBI taxonomy): domain Bacteria; kingdom Pseudomonadati; phylum Pseudomonadota; class Gammaproteobacteria; order Enterobacterales; family Erwiniaceae; genus Pantoea; species Pantoea sp. Fr+CA_20. The sequence goes on along the minus strand of NZ_JALNPN010000034.1, from coordinate 14,659 downwards.
AGCCTGCGGCAGGAATCCCTTTAAAGAAATGCGCATCGTGCAGCTTATCGGCATTGCCTGCGCGACGCAGTATGCAGTCGTTCATCAGAACAGCCGCCGGTTTGCCGTGACGCTGGGTAAACGCCTGCCAGTCACGCTGCGTGGCCTGTTTAAAATCGGTCTCGCGCATTAAATAAAGCCGATCGCCAAACTCCAGATCGCAGAAAAACTGCACACTCTGGCTGTCCATCTTCGCCACTGAGCGAATAAAAAACACCTCGCCCACCTTAACGGCAAATGTCAGCCCTTTCAGCTTCTCGGTTAGCTGCTGTTCGTTGCAGCCGAGATGTTCGGCCAGTGCCTGGGTGAAAGGCTGCTGCTGCCCCTGCGGGTTGAACACCGAGGTCAAAGTACGCTTAACGGGATCGGCTTCCGCAATGAGCCAGCTTTTATTCAGCGGCTCAAAGTTCTGACTCTTGAAGGGCGAAAAAGATTTACCCGCTGCCATCTGGCAGAAAACGATAACGGCTTTGCCCTGCAGCACCCGACCACCCACGCCAATCCATGTGCCGTCAAAGGTTGCGCGTCCGCCTGCGGAGCCACCAATCGCCAGGCACGGAAAACGGCCGGTGTTATACCAGGCCTGCATCAAAAATCCTTCCGATGCTGACAGACCGTCACAGTAAATCATGGCAAAGGTGCGGTCAGCAGAGAGCGGCATGCGCAGCTTCAGCGCAGCCAGTTCATGTTGAATGGCGCTGATGCGATCGCTTGCCGTGTGGGTGTCATGAAGATGCAGATCGACGATGTGCGTTTCATGCTCCGCAATCAGATTGCGCGGTAGCCAAAGCCAACTGCCTTCCTGCCCTTCACCTTTGCAGTAAGTGGTCTGCTTACCGCTGGCGCTGAGTGCGCCGTTCGAAGAGAGCGTAATGACGGTCAGATCCGCCGATGTAAAACGTTGCCATACCTGACTGACCTTCTGAAAATCTGCCTCTGGCGGCACAAACGTCAGCAAAATACCCGCAGCACGATTGCTGAGGCCTGCTGCAGAGAGCGATGTTGGTAAGCTTTCACAGTTGAAAATCCCGTCGGCGGGCTGAGCGGCCCCTGCAAAACGGGAACCGGTTAAGCTTCTGGTCATTGTCTTGATGACAGACATAGTGTTATTTCCGTTGTTATTAAAAGGAATGCACGTACTGGTGTTGTAAAAAAAGAGGGCTACATGCCGATCCGTTCGCGATCGGTATTCGTGAGCCCTCCTCGGCACTAAAAATGAGCCGAGCAAGCGTTATCGACTCATGCGGCCATAGCTTCAGCGATTGCTGTGATTATTATTTTCGATAGGTGTAAACGGGGGCATTGGGAAGGATGTCTGCTGACAGTCAGAAGCAGACAGCGGCTTAAGAAATGCTCTGACAGGCTTTACATGCAGGGATTGAGAGGAGGCTCGGAAAGGCAGCCGCCATTTCATCTTTTAATTGCGACTGTTGGTTGTGAGCGGTGCGCGTTTTAACCGGATTTATCTCGCTTAAAGTAATGTTTTTGCGGTTGCTAAAGCCTCTTCTTTTGAGGGGACCATCAATAAAGGATAGCCCCAAAACTTTTCATATATCACGGCGAAAGGTCTGGCTGCCGTCCTTTTGACAATGTTTGGCTCAATCATTATGGAGGCTTTAACAAAGGTTCTTAATTCATTTTTGTGAGCTTTCATCCAGCGTGTTGTGAGCTTCATCTCATCGGCGGAATGTTCATGTTTGCTTTCAGTAAAACCTTCATCGTTAAGCAATACGAAGGGTGTCTTACGCGCCAGTAACGCTTCGAACTCACTAAACGGAGACGCAACCGGGTCCTTGCCCGAAGCATTCATGTTTATCCATACAATAGGAAAATGAGCATCATCAATTCGCATAGCAATAATCCTGTCAATCAGTTAATTAAATTTTTCAGAGCTGATGTCGCGCCGATAAACAGCCACGTCAGTGACGTGGCGCGCAGCACAGAAAGAAACCAAAACTCTTATTTAATAAAATTATCTAAATACCCCTTAGACTGCATTGCGAATGTTGGTCATAATGTTGTTTAAATCCGCCAAAAACGCTTCGCTCAACCTTAAGGCTGAATGTATGTCCCTGGGACCGTCGCTAAATTCTGTTGTTATGCCTGATATTGACAGCATTCCGCGCGCCGTTTTTGCCATGAGCGCATCCATGGTTTCACGCGGCTGGGAAAATAAAACACACCAACATCGTAAGTCGCAATTACTCTATTCCGTCCGGGGCGTGCTCAATTGTGAGGTAGACGAGGGGATGTGGATTGTTCCACCGCAATGTGCCGTGTGGATACCGGGCAACATGCCACATTCTGCACGTGGTTCTGGAAATACAGAATGCTATTGCCTGTTTATTGAACCCGAAGCGATGCCTGGGCTGCCGAAAACCTGCTGCACACTCTCAGTAAACCCACTCATGCGTGAATTATTGCTTAAAGCAGCGAGTTTACCGAGGCTCTATGCGACAGAGGGGCCTGAAAGCCGTTTGATAGCAACCCTACTTGATGAATTATCTATAGCGCCTGTAGAAGACCTGCATCTGCCAATGCCACGTGATCGAAGGCTGCGTCAGCTTGCTGAAATGATGCTGGCCGATCCCATTAACAAATCCTCTTTAAGCGAATGGGCTCATCGCATTGGTATGAGTGAAAGAAGCATGAGCCGGCTGATGCTGCAGGAAGTCGGCATGAGTTATGGCCGTTGGCGTCGGCAGCTACATGTCATTCTTTCACTTCAGCGCCTAACCCGCGGTGAAAGCGTTCAGACCGTGGCGCTGGAACTTGGCTATGAGAACGCCAGCGGATTTATCACCATGTTCCGAAAAGCAGTCGGCAAGCCGCCAGCACGCTACCTTTTTGAAAGAACAGAGAAATTTGCAGCAGGTGTTATGCCTGGCAAAATTTATCTGGATTAAACGCACAGCCTGATCCGTCATCCCTTGCTCGTTCAGTTCGCCCAGACAACAGACGTTCCCCCCCTTTTCTTGACGGATTGTTCCGCCTGGGGGTTGTTGTTTATCACACTTCATTCATACCCAGTGGCATGACGCCCTGGCGGAAAAAAGCCGGCCTTTAACCGTCGTTGACGCCAAGAAACATTCAGGTGTTTCTCTGATTTCGTTGTAGCGATATTGCCGGTGAAGGCGACATCAACCACATCATTTCTGACGTTAAGTCTGGATTCCCCCCCGCTGAAAAGAAAAACTCGTCACTTTTGGCTGAAATGAAAAATTTTATGTCTGGGTTTCGCTATCGAAAAAATCATTCTCGCTATTAAATGAGAATGATTTTTATTTGTGTTGGATGTTTTACGACTGAAACGTTATGAATCCGCGTGCTGAACAGCGATAACGGCTGCGTTCCCACCGATGCGCAGCCTGAGTGGCGTTGCCTGACAACAGGGTCACAGAAGGCGCAGATGCCGCTGTTCGGGGCCGGTTTACCGTCATGGAAAGCAGACTTCTTTTTTAGAAAGTGGCGCGCGCGGGCCTGGCGCTTATTCGTTTCAGTCAAATGTATTTTATTCAAACCCTACGAGTGCATACAGACATGAAAGTACGAAGAGTCCTTGTTCCACGTTACTGTGCGGTCATCATTAGCGCATTAATGAGTTCACTGTCATTTCCCGCCCTGTCAGCAGACAGCGACGGGGCTTCACCTAAGCAGGATACACTTACGGTAACAAGCGATGGGCAGAGTAACGCTGCAGAAAATGCCTGGGGACCAGTAGGTTCCGTGGTGGCAAAACGAAGTGCGACAGCCACTAAAACAGATACGCCACTCCGTAAAACCCCCCAGTCAATTACCGTTGTCACGCGTGAAGAAATGGATTTGCTCGGCCCACAGACACTGAAAGATGCTTTTCGTTATTCAGCCGATGTGATGGTTGACAGTCGCGGTTCAGTAAGCGGGTTTAATTCAGTTAATATCCGGGGGTTCAGCCAGGTCGGCGATAATATTTATCTTGATGGACTCAAACTGCAGAGTGACAGTTTCACTTCATTCCAGGTCGATCCTTATATGCTGGAACGCGCTGAATTGCTGCGTGGTCCTGCCTCTGTCCTGTATGGCCTGAGTGACCCCAGCGGCATTATTGCATTGGTCAGCAAGCGTCCGACACCGGAAACCCTTCGCGAAGTGCAGTTTAAAGCAGGCAACCATAATCTTTTCCAGACCGGTTTTGATTTTGGCGGCGCGGTTGATGACGACAATAAGTTAACTTACCGACTGACAGGCGTGGCCAGCGATCAGGATCAGCAACAGACGGGTGAAAAAGCCAAGCGTTATTCTATCGCGCCGTCCTTCACATGGCGTCCCAGCGACAAAACCCAGTTTACTTTTTTAAGCAGTTTTCTCGATGAACCCGATACAGGATGGTTTGGCTACCTGCCTAAAGAAGGAACGGTAACCAGTGGCGCGGGTGGAAAATTACCCACCAGTTTTAACGATGGTGAACCGGGCTATAATAAAATTTCCCGTAAACAGAAGTTAGTCGGCTATGCCTTCGACCATCAAATCAATGACAGTTGGACAATACGACAGAACCTGCGCTACGGAACGGTAGATATGGATTACCGAACAATCTTTGGAAGCCAGATTTCCCCCTTTGATCCGTCGCAACTGACCCGAGGTGCGCTTAAGGCTAAAGAGCATTTGTCGACCTTCGCTGTTGATACTCAGGCGCAACATACGTTTTCCACCTATGAGGTAGACCACACGTTGCTTATGGGCGTGGATTACCGGCGCACGCGTAATGATGTATGGCAGGCGCTGGGTATAGCGTCCAGTCTGAATCTGGTCAATCCTGTATATGGTAATACGGCGGTGCAGTATTTCGGTTACCGGGATCAGGTCGATCATCTGCAACAGACGGGCCTGTACTTGCAGGATCAGGCGGAATGGAATCACTGGGTATTCACACTGGGTGGGCGTTATGACTGGTCTGAAGTAGACAGCGTCAATCGTCTTACTAACAATACCTCCGCCGGACAGGATGATAATGAATTTACATGGCGTGGAGGCCTGAACTACCTGTTTGATAACGGTATTTCACCCTACATTAGCTACAGTGAATCCTTCCTGCCAACCGCGGGATCAGACTATACAGGTAAAATGTTCCAGGCATCTCGCGCCAAACAATATGAAGCCGGGATAAAATATATTCCTGACAATCAATTGATTTCCGCAACCTTGTCGGTATTTCAGTTAACAAAAGATAAAAATCTGAGTTCAGATCCTGAGCATATTTTATATTCAATACAAAATGGCGAGCAACGCTCCCGAGGTATTGAGCTTGAGACAAAAGCAGCGCTGACAGAAAATGTCGATATTATCGGCAGCTATTCCTACACGGATGCAGAATATACCAAAGATACGTTGTATCAAGGTAATCGTCCTGCTGAAATTCCAAAAAATATGGCGGCATTATGGGGAAACTATACTTTCCATGAAACGTCTCTTAGCGGATTGACGGTAGGATTAGGCAGTCGGTATATCGGGTCTACGGAAGGTGATAACGCAAACTCCTTTAAAGTGAAGCCCTACACGATCTGGAATGCCGTCATACAGTATGATTTGGGCAGATTCAGTATGCCGGGTTCAACCATAGGGCTGAACGTTAACAATCTCTTTGATAAGAATTACGTCGCAGGATGCTACGCCACAACAGCGTGTTTTTACGGCGCGGAGCGACAGATTACCGCAACCGCTACGCTCAGGTTCTAGAGCGCACGTCCTGGAGTACATTTTTTCCGCCATCACACAGGGTTAATATTGTCCGCTTGTCGCTCATGGCGGACAGTTTTCCTGGCTCAGTCTGTTTTGTGCAGAAGCGGACGTTAATCAATAAGCGTCCATGTTATATGGACGCAATAGATGAGATCTGTCAGCAAAAGCGTGAGGCTATGCGGAACGCACTGGAAGCTGGCGATAAATATCAATGAATTCCTGGACCATTTCCCGGACTAACATCGAATTCATAATATGATCCTGTGCATGAACCAGGACCAGATTTACCTGAACTTTGCCGCATCCCTCGTCCATACCAATAAGCATTGTTTGTACGTCGTGAGCCCGCTTAGATGCGGCAAAAGATTCATTCATTTGCGCTTCGACCTCATGCCAGTCACCCTTTTTTGCAGCGCTAAGGGCCTGCATGGCACAGCTACGGGACTCACCTGCATTGATGATGAGTTCCATTACCGTTGATTCCATATCCATTTGCTACCTCAATTCTGTTATTGCTGATGATTACCGTTCGTTATTCAAAAAGAGCCAGTGCATCATTGAGGATTTTCTCTCCGCGCATCATGCCGTAATCCATGCTATTGATTACCGCTATTTTTTTTCCCGCTGATATGGCTTTAGCCTGAAACTCCTCAAATTTATACTTGATCTGTGGTCCCAGAAGACAACAGTCATACAGAGCCAGAGTCCGATCAAAATCTTCCATCGAAACCGCAACGATATCGACTTCGATGTTGTTCTTTTCTGCAGCCTGTTTCATTTTTTTCATCACCATGCTGGTAGACATACCGGCAGCACAACATAAAAAGATACGTTTCAAGTTAACTCCCTATTTTTTACAATCGAGATTTTCACTGAACCAGTGAAATAATCCCCAGAATATGTTCAATTCAATAGTGCAACTGACCTGCAATTCGTTTTTATCACGGGAATGATCCGGCATTACCCGTAGTTATTTTTTGTCCTTCAAATGGGTATCCAAAAAATTAATGATGATCTTGGTTATCTCAGGCTGATACCACATCAAACCAGCATGGTCGGCCCCCGCGACGATATAACGCGTTGAATCACGTCCATGTGCAATAAGCGCCTCATGCAAAATACCTGTCTGGCCTGGCGACACCACATTGTCGGCATCGCCGTGCATCAGTAAAAATGGCGGGGTTTTGTCGGAGATATAGGTTATGGGATTTGCCGCTTTAGCCTTGCCTGGGTTAGAAAGAATAGACCCTCCGCCCTGCCACGGAATGCCGTTGACCAGCATTGCTTCCGGAATAGCGGGAGACTTGTGCGCCTCTATAATTTCATCAGAAAAATCTTTCCCGACCGTGGTGAGATCAGATAAGCCATACAGATCAATCGCTGCCTGCACATCGCTGCTTTGCCCGGAATATTCGGTCGTATCGAACGTCTTGATACCGTTAGTGGTGGCGACCATTGCAGCCAGATAGCCGCCGGCTGACTCACCCATCACGGCTATCCGGGAAGGGTCAATACCCAGTTTGTCAGCATTGGTGCGTAAGAACCTGACGGCCGTTTTAGCATCTTCAAGCAGGCCTGGAAAGACCATTGTCGGGACTACCCGGTAGTTTATGCTGGCCACCACATAACCCGCCCGTGAAATATCGACACGTTGGCCAATGAACTTTGATTTTGGTGCATCAATAAATCCCCCACCGGTGATAAATACCACTGCAGGAAGCGGTTTTGGGGAATAAGGCTTAAGAACGTCCATTGACAGTTGCAGGGGCCTGCCCATGGTATTCTGTGTAAATGAGTAAGTAATATCAGGGATCATTTCAACAGCCAGTGCATTTGGCGTTAATTTGATATTTTTACTTTCTGCTACCTGACCGGCTGCGGAAACAGATAAGGTAAAGAATGCGGTCAATGCGACAATTGATTTTCTATACATTTTTCACTCCTGAATAGCGTTAAAGACAGACACCGTCAGAACCAGACTTCCATGCGATAGCCCACTCGCCATTCAGATGCTTTCGGCAACAGGGTCACTTCACGATCTCCCCCGGCGTAGGTCAATGTCAGACTGGCAAGTGGTGCGATATAAGGGAGCACGTCCAGTTGTAGAGCCGGACCTACTGAAATTTTGTAGGCATTGCCATTAGCACCGGCGACCCCATTCTTGTTTCTGGTATTGTTTACAATAAATTCATAGAGCATTGAAATGTTCTGATGATGAAGGTTTTGTTTTACCGTTACGCCACCAAAAATCCCCGTTTCATTTTCGTAGCCATAAATCATATCGCCACCAGAATAAGCCAGGTCGGGTATAACCGTGGTTCGGTCTGCAGACTTATCACGTTTGGTATATTCATATATAAAAGCGGGATTTACGGTAAAATCTTCAAATTGTGAAATGCTTCCATCGACAGTAAATCTGACAGATGAATCCCCTTTCTCACTGAGTACACTTATTCGGCTGGTATTCAGGTATTGCGCTATAACGCCTTTACCATACTGAATTTGTAGTGAGGATTGACCTTTAATCAGGCCCAGGTAGTTTGGCATAGTGTATTTAGCTGAGAAACTTGTGGCCTGCTGTACACCGGTACCAAGTGGGTTATCCAGTTCTTTGACATAAGTAATGCCCCACTCTGTTAATCCGAGCCGATAAGTGAGGTCGAAAATCCGGCGTGAACCTTCTGCGGCCATCGGCGCGCCAGAGCTTGACCAGTCAATCTGAGCGGTCCCTACAGCAAAATCAAAATTTTTACTGCTATAACCTATTCCTGAATCAATGTGAACTTCTTTAGTATTATAGGCAAACACATTGATCCGCTCGTCCAGATAGCGGCGGCCCGCCCAGATATTCGACTCCTCTGGCAGGAAATTCAGTCCACCAAATCTCCCATAGTTTTGTGCAGTTTCAAGAGCTTTATCTCCGTACCCTACAACCTGATAAGTGTAATCAGCCCACTGTTCAGGCGCGCCGATCCCTGTCCATTTCTTGGTAACGGCAAGAGACGTATAATAATCGTGCCAAAAGCTGTTACCGAGATCCCCCATTTTTCCTCGCGGGTCCTGATTCGGGCCAGTGGGATCTGCATGAAGTGTCATGTTTTTGGGTCTGTTGTATTCGCTCTGAAAATCGCCGGCAACCATTCCATAGCCATTTAATTGAAACGAGCCATCCTCAGAAATATTTGCAGAATAGCTTTCATTTATACAACTACAAAACAGCAATAAATAAAGCGTTATTTTATTTAAACACATTATTATAGCTCCACTGGTAATGGTAGGGTAATTTTTTTAATAAGAAAAGAAATCACAACCATTATATTTGACCGCCAATGTAGAGTTATAACCAGGCTTGTGTTTTTGTATGTCGAATTTTGCATTTAATATTAAATTTAAAAAAAGCCAGACAAAAATGCCTGACTTTTCCGAACAGGAAAAGAGCGTTAGTTAAAACTATTGCGATATTCCTTGATACTCATGCCGTATTTATTCTTGAATATTTTATAGCAGTGAGTGGCATTTTCATAACCGGACATGTTGATTGCGTCAATTATTGAATAATTTGTGTTTTTTAGTAAATGCGTTAGGATATCCAACCTTTTTTCAATAAGGAGTTCACTAAAGTTCTTTCCGGTGAAGTCTTTGAGTAATTTGCTTACCTTATAATTCGGCTGATTTAACCTTCGAGAAATGTCGTTAAGTGTCGCAACTTTATAATTTTCATCAATATATCTGAGGACAGATGTTGATATCGAATTATTGTAAGTTCCATTAATGTGATAGTCACTACACTCAATATTTGCAAGTAATTCAGTCAGCAACAAACCCACTAAAAAATTAACGCGCACCTCTCTAAGTTTATTTGCGCTATAAATCTCAGTAATGATGATATGCATAATGTTCTGGATAGAATCTATTTCACCCACTTTGAAATGAATATGTTCCCCATAACGACGCTTACCATTTATTGACGCGAGAATGAAATCCGATATCAGGTTATCTTCATCAAACAACGACATTAATTTGCCAAAAAACTCCGTTTTGATGATGAAGTTGATGATGATGTCGTTATGGCCGGCAGAATCAATTTCGTGTTTAGCAAACTGGTTGAGGAGCATAATTTCCCCTTCCTGTAATGTCATGGGCAGGCCATTGACATTTTGACGCATACTTCCTTGATAGATATAGATGAGTTCTATAAAATCATGTGAATGCAAGGAAACTTTTGTGAAACGAGTCTGTTTTTCAATATAAATATAGTTATCTTTAAAAAACCTACGCTCCATGCGGTTCTTAAACTTATGACTCAGCTGATAGTTAGTACGTAAAATCTCAAGTTCTCTCTCTGTATATGCTAACAGACTGTCATGTATTTCATGATTGAGCATAAAACACCTACATGGAGCTTTTAATTAATGAAGCGTTCAGGTCAGTAACACGCTGACCTCACCAGCATTTCGTATATCAAAATATTGATTAATACCATCGGAATGCTGAGGTTCATGGATGTTACCCGTGACATTATACTCTTCTGAGATAACCAGTACGCATTTTTTTAAATTAAATGGAATATTGATCACTATTTCAATACCTTTTGTAAGACGTTGCCATTTGCAAGAAATGTATCCTCTGACAGTGTGATGTGTACAGTCAACGAACTGTAATGAATCCAAAAATGCAGGTTGTATTCTTACAGAATCACTACCTCTTGCATTATCCTCAATGATAATGCCTCCTGGCCCTTGAGTCATCCAGCTAGTATAAGAACTGAACATCGCATGATTGCATGAGCCATTCTTGTTATCACCAAAAAATTCTTTCAGGGTAGTATCCTCATCATGAAGCATACTTTTGAATCCCCCACAGGCGTGAAGCCATTTCATGATTACTTCATTTTCATCATAATGGCGGAGAACTTCATACAGGAAGCTTTGACCAAAAATCCCGCAGGTTACCAGGTAATTATTATCGCGGATAGCATTAGCCAGATCACTGGCTAATTTTTTGGGGTTATCACTTAATTCCATATAGAGTGCAAAAACATAGCTTGTCTGACTTTTATCTGCAAAGCTGTCATCAGCATTTCGAAAATCAGCAATAATACGATCCCTGATTTCAAGTGTTTGTTTCGCATAAAATTCAGACTTACCGTTCAGTTTAAGAATAGTGCTGAATTTATGGAGTAACTTTACATGCAGATAATAGATACATGCGGTCGTGAAATTGCGAGCGGGAGAACCTGACTTATAGTCAACGGCACCAGAATCTCGACTCCCCCAATCCCCGAGGCAGCAGTCGAGAAGCCCTTCATACCCGACACTGTTAAGGTGTTCAAGCTGACGCTCCAGGAATGGAAAAAACGCACGTGCGAGATCCAGCGTTCCATAGTGCTGGTAATGAATGTTAAGCAAAAAGGGAACAACAAGCTGCCATCCCAAAGGGCCGGCTGTTTCCCCGGTTCCGTTTGTTTTAATTCCCACAAACGGTGCCGTTTCGGGAAAACCACCATTTTTCCGCGTGTCGTTGATAAAGTCTGAAAGGGTTTTTTCGTACATCTTTGCAGAATTAAACTGATAAACCTGAGATTTTGCCAGAGCAACGATGTCCCCACCATACGCGAACCGCTCCCGCGCGCAATCACTGAACAAGGAGTGAATATTGTTTAGTTTGGTATTACGCGCAATCTCATACAGCCGGTTTAAATACAAGTCTGAGCAAAGAAAATCGCCGGCGCTTTCGAGTTTGCTGTATGTTTTGTGCGCCATAATGCAGAGTAACTGATCCAGGTTCATTCCACTCACTTTCACATAGCGAAAAGAATGATAGGTATACTTATTAACCAGATAATTGATGCCACTTCGACAAATGAGCTGGTCGATTTGCTCTGCACGACCGGGGGATGACTCTCCACCATTTATAATAATGCCGGGCGCTACCTCTTTTCCAATGAAGCCCGCCAGCGTTGACCCGGTATTCAACATGTAATCATCGTCGAGACACTCAGCATATGTCAGAGTGATAACTTGTCCTTCGGAGGCGCTCACCGAAAGGTCAATAAGCCCTGAAAGGGTTTCCCCAAAATCTACGATGAATTCTGATTCATTCAGAACATGGATTTCTTTAAAGTCCAGACACTTAATTTTTTCTATCTTGGGGATATAACTGGACACCATCTGCCCCTGTGGCCCTTTCGCCAGGAGGACGTTATTCCATCTGGGTGATACCAGTTCTGTGGTATTGCGACCACTGAACAATCGGGAGTCTAAGGTTTCGCCCAGGTAGATATTGTTGGTAAAATATGCGCCTTCAGTGCATTCCCATGTCTCATCCGTCGATAGACGTACTGACAGTCCCTCACCCTGTATAAAAATATCAGCGATTGCCTGAGTCACCCCTGAACATAACATGTCGCGAAGATTATACTTCCCGAATAGTTTCATTTCGGAGGGAGCATACCATCCATTTCCCAGTTCAATGATTAAAGTATTGCTACCCGTTTTTAAGTAATCTTTTATCTCATAGGTATCGTAATAGACGGTTTTCGAGTAATTAGTCCAGTCGGTATTAAGTTCATTCCTTGATACTTTACCCCCATTTATATATAGATTATAGAATCCAAGGCCAGCAATGTTTATTACAGCCCTGTCGATTGCATTTTGGATAGGGAAACATTTCCTGAGAACCGTGTTTCGCGTACTGCTATCTTCTGGTTTATCTTTGTTGTTCTGAAAAGGTTTTGCTATCCAGTTGCCGTGGAAGTTACCCAGATTACCCGTAATGAATGAATTACTCAGTGAAACCATACTACCAGCACTGTTACATGAATTAATCTTCACAGTATATGTGCCGTATTCACTCAACTCAAAACCAGTTAAAAGGAGATCTGTGCTATCGCCAACCCCAGTAAGTTCATGCACCACGGAATCGTCTTTTAAAATTGTTACATGGTACGATGTTTGTATATGCTTAACGCTCCAGTGACATGCAACAGGGAGTCTGTCGACAACAATTCGACTGGTCTGATAATTAATTTGCAACATTTAACCCACCGTGGCGTAGTGTATTTCTCATGGTCAACTTCCAGATTTTGATTATCTATCTCGCACAGATTTCATCCGTTTCTTCTTTACAGGCTAACGCATCAGCTATCTTGAAGAAGAAGTACCAGGCTGAAAATCTTACAAACAACCCAATAAACTGGAATGCCGCTATTTTCCAGCTACCCTGCATGAATCCTGAGATTATGATAGGCATCCCCGCAGGCGTGCTGACGCCAGCGACCCTCGGCAATATTCCAGTTACAGTTAGATAATATGCGATGCCCAACATAATCCCGTTGATAAGGATGTAGGGAATAGCTAAAGCAAAGTTCATGACCAAAGGTACACCGTAGGCCATGGGTTCACCAATTGTGAATACCGCGGGAGGAAGGGCTATTTTACCTAAAGTTTTATATCGACTACTCTTTGCAAAAAAAGCCAACATAATCGCTAATGGTAATAAATCACCCGCAACACCATAGGTCATAAAGAATGCAAACCCGGTGATATTAGGTAATTCAATGCCTGCAGCATACGCAGCCAGCTGCTGTGCATCCATAGCAAACCATATAGGCGCTACAATGCCTAGTGTTATGGCGTGACCGTGAAGACCAAAGAACCAGAGTAACTGAGCAAGCACTGCAACAAAAATAATAGATCCAATGCCTGATCCAAGAGATGTGAGTGGCGACTGGATGAGTTTATAGATGATTTGATGGATGCTACCATAACCATTAATCGTTATAACCGCAGATATAACAGTAAATGTTGTCAGGATTACAATACCAGGAATGAGCGATGAAAAGGATTTTGATATAAAGTCCGGGACATTCTCTGGCATTTTAATAATTAATCCCTTTCGGGTGATACCTGTAAAAATACGGGTTGATACAATGGCAACCAAAATCCCCGTAAACAACCCCATGGCACCTAACCATTGGCTTGGAATTAAATATGATTGCCCCAGTGGACCGATCTCTCCAGGGTTATAGGGTGTAAGTATAAAGAATGAAATCATTGAAAGCAGACCGGCCATGAAGCTATCAACATTGAGGTTTTTAGCCAGCGTGTAAGCCACCGAAAATGAAACAATGACTGCCAGAAAGTTGTTGGTGAAATTGATAGGTATATCAAAAAACCTTACTAGTTCGTAGCGAACAAGAAAATCCTGGTAAGGCTGGAAAGGGAATACCTTAAGAAGCGTGGCGACGGAACTCATGATGGTTGCTGGTAACACGAGCATCATGCCGCTCATCACTGATTTCAGGTAGATATTTTGACCAACGCTTTGCATTAAACTTAATAGTTTTTCTTGCATGGCAGCTGTATTTATTGGCATGTGATATTCCATCAGTGTCTATTTTTAAGTGCGTTCAAAAACTTAAATGAGATTAAACTGTCCGGCCATCATAGTAATGGCATATTAAATTGCGAGGCATGTCGGCTGTTGTCATTTAGAATGACCTTTTTTGCGAAACGGAATATTTAGTGACACAAATCACAATACTATATTTATGACTTGAATTTCTGGCCACATTTTAAGCATGGCCTGAGAAATACAGCGGAGTTTCCCCTTCTGAACTCAACTATATGCGGCAGCGGGAAGAGGAATATCTGCGGCTAAAGAGTCTGGTGCCCCGGCAAGGCGATACTGCAGGATGTGCTGGCAAAAAAGAGCTGACGCTGGCACGACTGCGGGATTGGGTCAGGGATTTACAGGCCCGATACGGTGCCAGCGAAAGACAAATTTGAGTCCTAATGGGGATGTGAACACAATGTCTGCTTTGTGCTGTGAGTTCAATGGGTCGATGCAACGCTATCCTTAATCAAGGGGGACGTTGCCATGAAACGAAGAACTCGGATTA
>NZ_JALNPN010000033.1:0-28118 GCF_024520835.1 Pantoea sp. Fr+CA_20 | reverse complement strand
GGAGAAAGGGTAATTCTGAGAGTGAAGGATCCGACATTACTAACTGAGCTTTGTATCTAATCCTGGGGGCAGGTCAGTCTCTTTTTACGCTTGAAGGTCATCCCTGCAGGTATTAAACAGAATTTACGCAGTGCGATTTTCAGGAGGTAAGCCCTGTTACTACAGCTCTTTCGTTAATATCTCACTATTTTGCGAAAGAATGTTAAGCACTGCATTAACATACACATTCCTGCTGCCCTGATGCCACATAACGCACAGCGGTAGCCCTTTAATACTCTCGACCGGGGCCAGTGGCAAATACTTTACGCCGTCCGCGTTCATGTTACGGTAAGAGGAGGGAACGAGCGCTACGCCCAGCCCTGCTGCAACAAAGCTCAGAATGGTCTGTTTTTCCTCGGCATACTGAGCAATAATCGGATACCTGCCTGCAGCTCTGAACAGGTTCATTGTCAGGTCATGGCTGTGAGGACGGGTGCGTCTTTCCGGCACGATGACGGGCTCATTGCAAAAATCTTCGATGCTCACCCGGTCGTAATTCACCAGCCAGTGATGCGTGGGCACCGCCAGCACGCAGGTTTCATGGGCAATAAAGCGGGTGGTCAGGGTGACGTCTGTCTGTTCTGGCGGCCTGACAAACACCAGATCAAGCCAGCCGGAGGTCAGCCGTGGGATCAGGCTGTGCGATTTATTTTCGCTAATATGGATATCCGCATCAGGGAACGCACTGACAAACAGGTTGAGCAGTTTCGGCAGTAATCCCCTCGCCGCGCTGTCAATGGCGCCGATCCGCAACATTTTTTTCTGCGACGCGATATTTTTATGAAACCTCAGTCGTAACGCATCAAAATCTGCAACAACAGCTTTGGCCTCACTCAGAAACTCAGCGCCTTCCCGGGTAAGGGACACATTACGGGTCGAACGATTCAGCAGGCGTAGACCCAAATCCTCTTCCAGCAGCCGGATAAACCGGCTGAGTGACGCAGGCATCATTTCAAGCTTCCGGGCAGCCCTGCCAAAGTGAAGTTCATCACCTACCACCACGAAGCATCTCAACTGATTTATATCCATTTATTATCCGGATTCAGATTGTGCAAATTATTTATATAACCCGTTGCAGATGATAACGCCAGTCAAAACAGCATACTGAGTTCACAACAAAATGATAACAACCCTACCTGACTGTGGAGCATCCTGATATGCACAATGACCTCGAAAAAAAGGTGATGCGCAAAGTAACGCTGCGGATCATTCCTTTTATCATGCTGCTGTATTTTATCGCATTTCTCGACCGGGTTAATATTGGCTTTGCCGCCCTGACTATGAATCAGGACTTAGGATTTTCGCCAATGGTGTTCGGGCTGGGTGCCGGGATTTTTTTTCTCGGTTACTTTCTGTTTGAAGTCCCGTCTAACTTAATTTTGCATAAAGTCGGCGCACGTATCTGGATCGCCCGCGTCATGATCACTTGGGGACTAGTTTCCGGCTGTATGGCATTTGTACAGGGCACCACCAGTTTTTATATTTTGCGCTTTCTGCTCGGCGTGGCCGAGGCCGGTTTTTTTCCTGGCATCATTCTTTACCTCAGCTACTGGTTCCCGGCGGTAAAACGTGCGCAGGTCACCGCCATTTTCATGGCCGCAGCGCCGCTCTCCACCGCGCTTGGCTCCCCTATCTCCGCTGCGTTGCTGGAGATGCATGGGCTGATGGGCTTCGCAGGTTGGCAATGGATGTTCGTGCTGGAGGCGGTCCCGGCCTTACTGCTGGGCATCGTTGTCCTATTCTGGCTCACCGACCGTCCGGCCAAGGCGAAATGGCTGACCGAAGAAGAGCGTACGTGGCTGCAAAATACCATGCGGGCTGAAGAGCATGATCGTGCAGGGGGTCAAAGCCACAGCAGCGCATGTCGTGGCTTGGCGGATAAACGGGTTCTGGCACTGGCGCTGGTCTACTTCGGCACGTCAGCAGGCCTGTACACCCTGGGTATCTGGGCTCCACAGATTATTCACAGCTTCGGCGCCTCATCGTTAGAAATCGGCTTCCTCAATGCTTTCCCTGCGGTGATCGGCGTTGTTGCCATGATCCTCTGGGCCCGCCACTCCGACCGGACCCGCGAGCGCAGCTGGCACGTTATTGCGGCCTGCCTGCTCGCGGCAGTCGGGCTCATTTACGCCGGAAACGTCAGCACCCTTTTCTCAGTAATTATCGCGCTGATGCTGGTCACCGTCGGGATCAGCGCATCCAAGCCTCCGCTGTGGAGCATGCCTACTCTGTTTCTGAGCGGGTCGGCGGCGGCGGCCGGCATCGCTGCCATCAACTCGATTGGCAACCTCGGCGGTTTTGTCGGTCCGATGATGATTGGCATCATCCGCCAGCAAACCGGCAGCTATACCTGGGGACTCTATTTCGTGGCCGGACTGCTGATCTTATCAGCCCTGACGGTGCTGATTCTGGCCGGAAAAGCGAAGAAGCCACAAACCGCAGAACTTCATCAACCTCATATCCATTAATCGATACGGAGAAACACCATGCGTAACTACTCTATTGCCGCTATTCCTGCTGACGGTATCGGCCCTGAGGTCATCTCGGCCGGCATTGAAGTTCTTAAAGCGCTGTCTCATCGTGATCCGCAGCTGAAGTTTGATATCCAGAACTTTGACTGGGGTTCCGACTATTACAAGCGTTATGGCGTTATGATGCCGGAAGACGGCTTAGAGACGTTGAAAAAATTCGATGCTATTTATTTCGGCGCGGTCGGCGCACCGGATGTGCCTGATCATATTACCCTGTGGGGGCTGCGCCTGCCGATTTGCCAGGGATTCGATCAGTACGCGAATGTCCGACCAACAAAAATTCTGCCCGGCGTCACGTCGCCGCTGCGTAACAGGGGACCGGGCGATCTTGACTGGGTCATCGTGCGCGAAAACTCTGAAGGCGAATACTCCGGGAACGGTGGGCGCACCCATAAAGGCCTGCAGGAAGAGGTCGGCACCGAAGTGGCGATTTTCACACGTGTCGGGGTCACGCGCATCATGCGTTATGCCTTTAAGCTGGCTCAGTCACGTCCGCGTAAATTGTTGACGGTGGTGACCAAATCCAATGCGCAGCGTCACGGCATGGTGATGTGGGATGAAATTGCGGCTGAGGTAGCGCTGGAGTACCCGGATGTGCAGTGGGACAAAATGCTGGTTGATGCCATGACGCACCGCATGACACTACATCCGCAGAGCCTTGACACGATCGTCGCCACCAATTTACACGCCGACATTTTATCCGACTTGGCGGGTGCGCTGGCGGGCAGCCTTGGCGTGGCTCCGACGGCAAACATCGATCCTGAGGGACGCTTCCCTTCGATGTTCGAGCCTATTCACGGCTCAGCCTTTGATATCGCCGGTAAGGGCATCGCTAACCCGATCGCCACCTTCTGGACGGCGGTACAGATGCTGGAGCATCTGGGAGAACATGAATCCGCCGCACTGATCATGGAAGGCATCGAACGTGTCTGCACCCTCGGTATCCTGACGCCTGATGTGGGCGGCACGGCAACAACGGCCGATGTCACGCGCGCCGTGCTGCAGTTCATCGAATCCCGTTCAACCGTTGCCGAGAGTGCATAACGATGAGAAACGATCAGGCCGCAGCGATACTGGGGGATATCTTTAAGCAGGCGGTTGACAGTGCCCGCCCCGGGCCTGTGGTCACGGCCGCGCTGCCGCAGAAGCCCGCCGGCCGCTGTGTGGTTGTTGGGGCGGGTAAGGCTTCGGCCGCCATGGCGGCAGCTGTCGATGCCGCCTGGCCAGACGTGGATGTCAGTGGCGTAGTGGTGACGCGCTATGGTCATGCAGTGCCCGCCGGGCGTATCCGTATTCTGGAAGCGTCTCATCCAGTTTCAGATGCGATGAGTGAAACTGCAGCAATGCTGATTCTTGAGGCACTGCGCGGCCTGACACCCGACGATCTGGTGCTGGCGCTTATATCAGGCGGTGGCTCTGCCGTGATGGCATTACCCGCGCCGGGTATCACGCTGGCCGATAAACAGTCTGTTACCCGCGCACTGCTGCACAGCGGAGCCAGCATCAGGGAAATGAATCTGGTGAGGCGTCATCTGTCGGCGGTAAAAGGCGGCAGGCTGGCTGTAATGGCTCAGCCTGCACTGGTGGTTTCACTGATTATCAGCGATGTCCCGGGGGATAATCCGGCGGATGTGGCATCCGGTCCAACAGTGGCTGACAGTAGCACGCCAGAAGAGGCGCTGAAGGTACTTGAACGCTACGGCATTCCTGTCTCCGCCGCGGTTCGCCATGTGCTGAACCAGCCGCCAGTGTTGTCAGCTATACTGCCCGGAGGTGAGGTCAGGATGATTGCCACGCCAGCAATAGCATTGCATGCCGCGGCCAGCGCGGCACGCCATCACGGTCTTAACCCGCTGGAGCTCGGTGACGCCATAGAAGGTGAGAGCCGGGAAGCGGCAACCGTCATGGCCGGCATCGCCAAATCCGTGAAGCAGCGCGGTCTGCCGCTCAAGGGACCTGCTGTGTTGCTGTCGGGGGGGGGAAACAACAGTCACGGTAAGCGATGGACAGGTTGGTAAAGGCGGACGTAACACTGAGTTTTTACTTGGATTATGCTGCGCACTGAGGGGCGAAAGCGGAATCTGGGCTATCGCGGGCGACAGTGATGGCATCGATGGCACGGAGGATGCGGCAGGAGCAATAATTTATCCTGATTCGTTGGCGCGCGGAAAAATCCGCGGACTTGATGCACTTAGCTACTTGAATGCGCACGACAGCTACAGCTATTTTCACGAGATTGGTGATTTGCTGATAACAGGTCCGACGCTAACAAATGTCAATGATATTAGGATAATACTTGTAGCCTAACTTTCCGCTCTCTCCCTTAAAGAGAGAGCGGAAGGCAATAAATTGTTCATTTTGTAAATCGGTCTGCCCAAGGCATCAGTCAGTTATCCTGACGTGATAGCGGAAGATTTTTGAATGCATAACGGCTTCAGGGGAAGCGTATTTACTTTTTTCAGTCTGTCAGATAACAATAGTGACTATCAGCGTTAACTTTGGGCGAACAGCTATATGGGTTGCATAAATGAAATTCTAAGATAGCGAGGTTGTCCTAGTATTCAAAAGACACAAAAACCGGCTAAAAAGCCGATCATTGTAGCTACATCATATGAAATTTGTCGTTGAAGGACTCAACCGTAGCGTTGTCTGTCGGTGTTCCCGGGCGTGAGAAGTCGGTCCTTATCCCTCTTTCATACACCTACCTGTTCAGCATTTCGGCTACTTCTGTCGAACGAAGATTCTGTCCCACGCAGATTCCCAAGCATTCGCGGGTGGAGAGGTCGATAACCGTCAGACAGCGTGTAAGCATACCCGTTTTAGTTCCAGGCATTTTTTGAGATCCCGGCCAAATGATTGTGTTGCCGATATTCCTCCGGCGTCATATTGTTCAGTGATTCATGCGGGCGTTCACAGTTATATTCTGACACCCACCTTTCCGTGATTTCCCGCACTTCATTCAGCGTTCTGAACAGATAAAAATCGAGTATTTCTGTACGGTATGTTCGGTTAAAGCGCTCAATAAAAGCGTTCTGCGTCGGCTTACCCGGCTGAATAAATTCCAGTTTTACTGCATGTTGCTCTGCCCATTCAGCCAGTGCAAGTGAGATAAATTCCGGACCATTATCCATGCGAAGCATGACCGGATAGCCGCGATTTGCCGCAATCCTGTCGAGTACACGGACCACGCGCAAAGCTGGCAGATTCAGATCGATTTCAATCGACAATGCCTCACGGTTAAAGTCATCAACGACATTGAACGTGCGAAAACGACGGCCACAGACCAGAGCATCATGCATAAAATCGACAGACCAGCTCTGGTTTAGCGCTTCCGGTGTGGCCAGTGGCGAGGGATTACGCACCGGCAACCGTTGTTTGCCTTTACGGCGAAAATTCAGCTTCAGCAGACAATAAATACGATGGATCCTTTTGTGATTCCACGGGTATCCCTGCCGCCGCAGAACCTGGAAAAGTTTTGGAAAACCATACCGTGGGTATCGCTCTGCCACTGCCTGCAACGCGACAATAACGGGTTCGTCACGCGTGGTATCAGGACGGTAATGATAAACCGTTCTGCTCAGGTTCAGACTCCGGCAGGCCTGACGGATACTGAGTCCAAATGTCGTTATCAGATGAGTGACCAGCTCACGCTTAAAGGCTGGTTTTAAAGCTTTTTTTCGATAACGTCTTTCAGCGCCCGGTTCTCAAGGCTCAGGTCGGCAAACATCTGTTTGAGACGCAGGTTCTCGTCCTCAAGATCCTTGATCTTTTTAATATCAGAAGCCTCCATGCCGCCGTATCTGGACTTCCAGTTGTAGTAGGTGGCTTCAGAGATACCGGCCTCCCGGCAGACATCTTTGACGGTTCGTCCGGCTTCAACCGATTTAATTACGGCAATGATCTGATGCTCAGTAAAACGGGCTTTACGCATAGCGATCTCCTTTGTTGGCAGGGTGATTATGCCGGAGGATCTCTAAATGTGAATGGCACGATTATGCGGGATACTTACAAGCGCGTCCGAGACAAAATCCATGCCCCAGACGTAGTTGGGATATCTGCCCTGAAGCTGCAGCTGCCGGGCAGATTTATTGCGGCGTGGCCGTTTGAAGCGTAGCGACAGCCCCTGGTCACAGTAGAGGCGATAGACCTGTTTGTGATTCTAGCTTCAATACTTACGCCGGAGCATCAAGTGTACCCGGCGGTATCGCTAATGAATGCGCGTTTCGATGATTTCACGTATACGCAGGCCCAGTGCGCTGTCATCGGCAGCAACAGAACGATACCTGAACGAACTGCGGCTGATCCGTACGCAAAACAGATTTGTCTTTCGCTGGCACCGTATCGAGCCTGTAAATCCCTTACCCAATCCCGCAGTAGTGCTAACGTCAGCTCTTTTTTGCCATCACATCCTGAAGCATCGCTTTGTCGGGACTGAGATCGGCAACCAGCCTCTTCAGCCACAGATTTTCCTCTTCCAACTGCCACATTTGTTTGAGTTCAGAAGGGGAAATTTCGCCCTATTTCTTACGTCAGGTGTAAAAGGGGGCATTGGAAATACACATCTTGCAGCAGACTGAATCGGCACGGACGTTCCCATTTCGGCCTGCTTCAGGGCAAAGACAATCTGCTCTTAAGTGAATCGTGACTTTTTCATCGTCACCACATCCGTTCAGGAGAGTGATTATCATACCGGAATTCTGTTTCTGAATGGAGCAGGATTTTAGGGTATAATAAATATATAAAAAAACTTCTGAAAATGTAACTTTACTTATCTTGAATCAAGAAGAAAGTTTTTTTCAGTAATTATCTAACTTACATCTAACTAAAAATGTCCGTTAATTTATTTTAAACTTAGAAACTTTTTTCTGAAGTTCTAATGCCTGTTCATTCAATATTATTGTAGCCACGGCTCCTTGTTCAACTAGGGAAGAATTTTGCTGAGTGACTTGATCTATGTGCGCAATAGCAATATTGACTTGATTAATTCCTTGACTCTGTTCGTGCGAAGCGTCAGAGATTTGAGTGATTAAATCCGATACACGTGTGATAGATTCCATCATTACATCCATTGATTGACCCACTCTGATAATCATTTTACTACTATTACTTATATGTTCCGTCGATAATGTAATTATTAATTTAATTTCTTTTGCTGCGCTGGCACTGGTTTTAGCCAGCTGACCTACTTCTGCGGCTATCACCGCAAAGCCGAGCCCCTGCTTGCCCGCTCTGGCTGCTTCGACGGCAGCATTCAGAGCGAGAATATGGGTTTGAAAAGCGATATTTTCGATAGTAGAAATAATTATGTCCATTTTATCTACCTGATCGTTAATACCCTGCATGGTAAATATTGTTTTATCAACTATTTTAGTAGCATTTGTTGATAGATTACGTGTTTCAGCTACGAGATCTCTCGCCTGTCGGGAGTTATCAGCATTTAGCTTAACAGTCGCCGTCAGCTGCTCAATGCTTGCCGCTGTTTCCTGTAAGGAAGATACCTGTTCTTCTGTGCGTCGCGACAAATCATTGTTGCCTTGTGAGAGCTCGTGAGAGAATAGCTGCATTTGATCAGCTCCACGCCGCACATCCATAACAACTTCAGCTAATCGCTGCTGCATTTTGGCCATCATCGCCAGCAGACTCGTACTATCACCTGTCCGCAGGCTGATTATGGTATTTAAATTGCCGTCGGCTATATATTCAATAATTTTTCTTGAATATATTGGATCTCCGCCCAGACTTCGCTGTGTAGAGCGGATAGTCAGCAGCATAACAGCAGAGACAGTCAAGCTTACTAACATAATCATTAGGAAATATTGTATTAGACTTTTATAGAAAATATCATCTATGTCGTTAAGAAATACACCAGAACCAATATACCAATCCCAAGGCGAAAATTTGCTTATATAACTCACTTTTTTTACCCTCTGACCGCTGTCAGGTAAATTGCTAATATAGTTAACATAACCCCCTCCGGTATCACCGACTTTAAGAAATCTTTGGTAGTATAAAAAACCGTTGCTGTCTGCCCGATCTTTAACGCTCTTATTTTCCAACTTTTTCAATGAATTATTACCAATAATTAGTAATTTCAGATTGTTGTTAAAAACAAAGAGATAGCCATTTTTTCCATACTTCATAGATTGCAGTTTCTCAAGTGCTTCTTTCTGCGCTTGAGATTGAATCATGCTCCCGTTATTTACCCTTGAAGTATAATCTGAAACAATAGCTTGAGCTACTTGAACTATATTTTTTACGCTATTTTTTCTTTCTTCGAGCATCACGTTTCGGCCCTCAAATGCAGACCAGACACCCAAAATCAGTAGGCCAAGTAGCGATATGGATAGCGCAACACGCAGCATACTTACTAATCCTATAACTCTCATTTTATCTCTTTTAATAAATTTCAAATAACAATAAGTTTACTAACGGCTGATACTGAAATAATTTTAGTGATAAATTGTTTATAAATATTTAATTATCAATTTAAGTAATGAATATCATAAGGAAATTTGCATAAATTAATTTTTAAATAATTCCACCTCAAGCTACATAAGATGATTTACAAACTTTCGCTTCAGTGAAAAGCCATTAGATGGCCTTTTAGTAAAAATCACAAACCATCTTGATGCTGACCAGCCCCTAATATTTGATGCGACCTTCAGTCATTATGCCGGTTTGTTTATCTTCGAATTTTCCATTTCTCCATCTGCTAAAAATTCCGTCAGAGTCTGATAATTCACGATGAATGAGGTCTGGACTCGTTACAGTCCTGCCGCCAGTCATTAATGATTTTCCATGTATGGCTGACATCGCTGAACACGTGCTCATTCAGGCATTCATCCCGAATTCGGCCTTTGAAACTCTCAATAAATCCGTTCTGAGTTGGCTCGCCCGGCGCCCGGCTGAATGAGTCGCAGCGCAATGCGGTCCAGAATGCATGTCACCTGAATGCCTGAAATCCCGAAAGCGGCGGTGATCGTCAGACAATCCCTGGTGAAATCATCCACGCAGGTCAGGTACTTAATCCGGCGGCCGCCCCCAAGTGCATCCATGACAAAATCCATCGCCCAGGTCAGGTCCGGCGCATCCGGGCGCAGAAGAGGAAGTCGCTCAGTCGCCAGCACTTTATGACGTCTTCTGCGCTTCACACTCAGGTCGTTAAGGTGACAGATACGATAAACCCGCTTGTGATAAACGCAAAGACCTTCACACCTTAGTAACTGCCAGATGCGCCCTGATAAATGTGTATCGGCAGGGACGCTGAGTCTCATAGCGGCAGGTCGACAGGGACAGGTCTGCCAGCCTCAATGCACAACGTTACGACAGACCCGTAGTCTCGCACATGACTTACACGACCTCCCATTTCGGGTCTGTCGTCAGAACTTTCGGCGCGGAGCCACCTGTAGCGCCTCTTTATCCGGCACGGCTTCAGCAGGCAGATTCCTGAGGTGTGCATTCTCCTCTTCAGGTTGCCTGAGCCGCTACACTTGCGGTCTTTCATGCCGTCAGATTTCCTGCGCCAGTTGTGGAATGCGGCATCTGAAACAGCATGCCTGCGGAAGAGTTCCTGGACCGAAACCCCGGCTTCGGCTTCGCGGAGAATACTGATGATCTGTTTGTCGGTAAAACGCTTCTTCATGGGGATGCCTTCATGTGACTTATGAAGACATTACTGACACCGCGGTGTGTTAATCAACGGTAGCAGGTCAGCTGATGCTGTGAGGATAGTTCCTTGGGCACTGTTGCAAAGATCGCAGCGCTGATAAGTTATGCTGTCGCTTTAACCAGTGACGGTATTCATTAACGTATTCAAATGCCGATATTTCAGTCGTGACATCATTCTGTGGGCGGTACGCTGGTACTGCAAATATGGCATCAGCTATCGTGAGCTGCAGGAGATACTGGCTGAGGGGGGTGTCAGTGTCGAGCACATCACAATTTATCGCTGGATACAGCGTCATGCTCCCGAAATGGAAAAACGACTGCGCTGGTACAGGTGTTACCGCTTCCTGCAGGCCGGGCACTAACAGTTCGGCGCCTCTATCCTGAGATCAATCGCACCCTGACTTTAAAGCGTAAAAATCGCTCTTTAAAGCCAGCGGCCAAAGCGATATGGCAGAAAGTGCGTCAGCAGGAAAGATTACTGACGCAATAATCCGAGTACAGACCTGCATTTTAAATATAAACGTCAAGTTGGTTGTTTTGCGTAGGGCGATTAACACCATCTGCAGGCGCAGTATTACCTTCTTTTTGCGCCTGCTTTGTTTCAGCTTTCTGTTGCTCTTTGCGTTGTAACTGTTGTATTTGAGCTTCTAAAACCTGGATTTGTGCCTTGATTTACGGTGCCGTTGACAGCAGAGGATGCAGCATTGATTTTTATCTCCACCCGAGCCGTAACAGCAATGTCGCATATCGTTTTCTCGGGAAGATTTTAAATTACGTGAAAGGCAGGCAAATTCCGCACCTCATCAACACAGATAAGACTCCCACCTATGGTCGTGCGCGGGTGTTGTTAAAACAGCAATGCCGGTGTCCACCTGATGTTGAACACCGGCAGATAAAGTACCGAAACAACGTGACTGAATGCGATCACGGCAAGCTGAAACGGATAATCAGAGCGACACTGGGGTTTAAATCGATGAAGACGGCTTAAGCCACAATCAAAGGTATTGAGGTGATGCGTGCGCTGCGTAAAGGTCAGGGTGAGTTATTTTACTTTGGTCATCCTCAGGGCGAGATGTGTCTGGTGAGCAGAGTTTTTGAAATACACGGTCTTTCAGTAATATAAAGGGCTACCTCATCGCTTAATTTGCAACAGTGCCCGTCACCGATATCATCTATTTGCAGAATGGAGAGCGTGATGATGCGCTTGAGGGTTCGACATGGTGGCGGTAAAGGAAAATAACAGGGTAGACAAGCACATCCTGAGCCCGTCATTTGGTATCTCTATGCGCTATCAGAAGTTCAGCAGCACGACAATGACCGGCCGCACAATTTGTATAGTGATCGCGAAGTCACTCATTTAGACATGCGTTATTGTGTGGGTCGTCATCGCCGGACAACAGATCCGTTTCAGAAACCTCTTTCATGAACGTTAAGCCTCAATTTCTGCAGCAAGCTCCACAAATCCGCGTTGCTCTGTCTGCAGGTAGCGGCTGTAGATACAGGTATTTTGCGCCGCCAGACCGCAGGGATTCCCGTCAAAATATCGCTGCAGCACGTCCATGGCGTGTTCAAACGTGTCCAGGTCATGCTCATGAGCGCCGAGCTTGCTGGCGTCGCACAGTTACTGGCAGAAATGTGCATTTATCCTGAAAAATTAAAGCGCGGTGTCCTTGGCGAACTCTGCATCGCGCCTTTCGGAAGAGACGACGGCAATACGGTTCTTCTCAAAGGCATAGCCGAAACCATCACTGTGATTCACAGATTCAAAATTGACGGTTCTCTGGAGAATTGGCAGAGCAATTCTGATAATTTAAGCATCTGAGCAGACGGCCATCGCCACTCACAAACCCGCAACGGTTGAAACACCCGCCCGACAGGTGCAGAGTTGCCCGTATAATATACGCAACTCTGCACTTGAATACCCTCATCAGTCGCCACCCTACAGCCCGAAAGCGGCCCGCAGCGTGTAAAGGTTTTCTTTGTCCAGCTTCACCCGACCGCAGGGGGTGGAACGGGCATCCTTCACAGGGTCAAACCGCAGCTGAGCCTGACTGAGAAAGTATGACCAGGCTCCGTTTTCATATCCCGCCAGCAGACGGCCTGAGTTCGACACCACCACGGGCTGCTGCCTGAAGCTCTGCAACAGGGCGTCAGACGCTTTAGGCCAAGGACTAAAATCGAACCAGAGTTTACGGTGGCCATATGTGACTCTCAGGTAATAACAGACTTCTTGGACTGATCCGGGCAATGACGCCTCCTCTTCAGGGCAGCCAGCAACGACTTAAACAGTTACGCCTGAAACATGCCCAGCCGTGACATTACTATCTGGGACAGTAAATAGTGAAATCATGGTATCAAAGCTCGTACTCGTCAGCGAGCAATGTTAGTCGGTAACTTGCTTCAGCTCTTTCTGGAGACGGCGGATGTCTGCCTGAGCATCTAACTGTTCTTTATTAACGGAAGAATCCTGACCGTAATTCTTTATCCAGGCGTAAAGGCTGTATGTGGTGATATCGAGACGTGTTGCAACGCTGGAAACAGAATGGCCACGATCAAAAACTTGTTTGACTGCTTCAATTTTAAACGCTCCAGGATAACGCTTAATACTCATGAGCACCTTTTTTTAAGCCATCTTAAATGACTCTGAGGTGTCGGTTAACCCCGTGGCGATTCGCGGGTTATTTAGCGATGTATTCCGATAAATCATTTACTGTAAGTGAAGACGCTTCTTGACGTAAAACGGCAATATCTGCTAAAGCTGCAGAACGAGAGTCGTACAGCTCACTTGTTGCTAGCGTTCGTCCGGAATCTGTTTTTAACACAAAATACCAGACACTATATCGGTCCGTTCCACCTTTTTTTAATTCATATTTTCCTGCCATTACAGACTCTCCTGAAATAACTAACCGTTAAGACTGCTCTCAATCCCATATCTTTCTAGATACTGAGACTGTCTAATTATACCTTCCATTTCTTCAAATGATGGTCTTTCGTCTGAATAAAAGGACTTACGACCAAACTCAACAGATATCTGAGGTGCATAGCCGCGCATGTCAGCAAGCATGACAAGTCTCACGCAGTGCATCAGCCTTAGGCTTCCTTCATATTCATGACGTAAACGAGTAGCAAGAGGTGCCAGAAAGCCATAAGATATTAAGATACCAAGCAGGGTTCCAACCATTGCCTGCGACACAAGTGTACTCAATTCATAAGTAGAATGGTCAATAGATCCTAAAGCGTGGATTACACCCAACACAGCAGCAATAATTCCGAAAGCTGGCATAGTATCAGCAAGACGAGTGATCCCATCTATAGGAAATGTGTACTCCTCCTCAAGTGCATCAGTTTCCATAATCATCATCATATCGATATCACGTTCATCTAGGTTACCCATTAGCCGGAGTCGGAGACAATCCGTAATACAGGTTATTAAGATCTTATGACTATATACACGAGGATATCGCTGGAAAAGGCCATTGTGTAGATGACTATTTTCAATATCAAGAGCAAGCATTCCCTCTTGACGCGCTCGAGTAAGAATAATAAGCAGTAACGACAGTAATTCAGCTGCAAGCTGAGGGTTGTTGTGGCTGCTACGGAGTGTCTCACACATAGCAAGCAGCATAGCCTTAAGATTATGGGCAGTATTACTGGCTAAGCAAGCTCCTATTGTGGCACCCATAAGGATAAGGAATTCAAAAGGCTGGAACAGTGCTGACAATGCCCCACCAGTTATTATATAACCCACTATAACGGCCACAAGGACCACAATGTATCCTATCATGACAGCCATAATAAAATCTCTCGTTTAAATTTTTGCCATACATCATTGCCAATATGCTTAATACTGACGGAGAAAAAAGTTAGAAAAACAATTGAAAATTTATTTAAAAAAATAATGTCAGAATATGTTATTCGAGTATCCTTCATCCGGAAAAAAATGTTTTCCGTGTACAACATAGGAGCTGTGCGAATCAAGGCCAATGGTTCAATATTAACAAAAATCTGTGAAAGCACTATTTGCTTTGCCATTGGTTCATCTTTTGGAGGACTGCCCGGAATAATAATCCAAAGATCAGCCTCATATTGCCATGCAGCAAGCATTAACTTTTTTTCATATATGATTTCGATAGATTCAACCCACTCAGGGGAAGAAACTTCGAATTTATAAAGAAAATCACCATCTGCAACAAAGCCCATATTCGCTAGTCCTCCACCTCTTTTCGAAAGTGCGTAGCAGAATGTTTCCATTAGTAACTCCTATAATTAAGGTCTCGATAGCAAGTCAATTTAAATGAGAGCATTCATAACAAAAAATTATTTATTTTAACCGCTATAGTATTTCTAAAAAATATTTTATTCTGCCAGAAAAAAAATAACAAAACGTTGTGAGTGAAAATTAAGAAAAAGCAATTTATTAAAAAACCTGCGATGCCTGGTGCCTCCCGGTGTTTCAGAAAAAGTCACAATCTGAAACGCTTCTGAGCAAGGCGACCAACCTAACTTACTAGTGACTTAGCCCCACCGCTTAGGGGGATACATCGCATTAAGAATATAATACACGAAAATTAATTATTTGGAACAAATCTAAAGCAAGATAAAACATAAATAGTTATGTCTAATTCAACCGATTATTTAATTAGAAATCAAAATAATAAAAATATAATCCACTTATCAATATAAACTATAAATATATAAGACACTCACATTAAAAATGTGTAAAGAAAATCAAAAAAATGATTTACTATGTTTTTTTAAAATTATATCTACTATCACAGCATTATTTACGTTCAAAAAAAATAAAAAAACGCAACAAAAATAATTTTTACATTAGCCAAAAAATATTTTTATATAAGGAAGGAAGTGACAAAGTAAAACAAAAAAGTCAGAGAAAAACGCTGAAGATAATGATAGAGAAAGTAATAAAAAAACTAAAATCCAATAGAGGAAAGAATATCATCCACATCATCTTGGTTACTTAAAGGCTTTAAATTTCCATTTTCTAATTGATGATTTAATTTACTTTCATTAGATAGAAGTTCTACATCACCTCTCAAAATCTGAATAAAATGCTGCTCCAGTTCAGTTAAAACTTTTGTCATTCTTCGAATAATCTGCTCTGTAATGTCATAAAAACCTTGGGACATCATTATTGATTGCAAGTGATGACGAGTAAGAGATGTATTTTCTGGAATTGTGATAAGGAAGTTTACAGTATCTAAAGCAAGTTTTTTTTCAAGCTCTTTATCAAGGTCGCCTTTATTCCATCCATCCCAACAAAGAGCAAGTTCTTTAGAACTATATGCGAGTTTATTTTGACATGGTTGAACAAGCTCAATACTGTTGAAAACATCCGTAACGGCATTTTCCGCAATAGAGATGACATAGGCAAGTCTTTCACGAGCATCAGGAATACTGCCGGCCACCTGCGTCAACGTTTCATCAAAACCTAACTCACGTAATGTTTCACGTAAATTACTTAAAATGAAACCTGCTTTAATGATTAGACTATGAAGGTCTTTTTCAGAACTTATATTATTAAAATTAGTCATTTCTATTTACCTTTTCAAAAAAATTTATGTAAAGAGAGATTATAAGAACCTGCCGGTTAAATTTAGAAAAAAAAAGCCCGCGGCCAAGCGGGCCAAACACAAACCAAAATGGTCGCACACCAACAGGGTTGAAATTTATCTTTAAGTTTATTTTAAAAAAACAACATAAAAATATAGTACCTCAAAAAAAAATATTAGCACGAAAATTTTTATTTTATATTTATATATATACAATAAAAAAATAAATATATACAAATTTAAAAATATATTGAAGATATTTACCTGTGATGTAAGATGTTATTGCGATCTGAATATCCCCTCGTTAGTTTCAAATGGCATTTTTTTTCTTAAATTCCCGCCCTGTGCGGTTTTTTTTAAGAAAAAATTAAATAACTAAGTTGAAAATTTGAGAGATGGTAGTGCGTTAAGTATTGAAGAAAAAAACCATGAAATGCAGAATGAAGAGGAATCACTAATGAAAATCATTATCAGTAGTCAAGCATTTATTAAATGGAAGCTAGGTGTCACGCTTGAAAATTATAACCAGTAACTTTTTTTAAATTTGATAGAAAAATCACAAAAAGTTAAGGCTAAATTTTCGGACTATTTTGCAATACATAATCAGAATTAATAGTTTTCTGGGTTACAAAGAAAAAATGTACAGTATAGAATCCATTGCTCTTATTTATACTGTAATTTCTAAAACTGAAAAGGCGGCACAAGGACGTGAGTTCATCATAGTTAATAGCGAAATTAACATTTATCGTAAGATAGTTTTTATTGAATAATGCATTATTAAATTGGGAAATGTTAGTTATAGTTATTTCTGACATTTAATCCTCCTTAGATTGCTTTATATTCACGTTTTAAATCCATACCCTCTTTTTGCATGACTCTGTAAAAGTTTAATAGCGCAAGAAGGACTTTACCGGTCACATGAAGGTCGGTAAAAATACTCTTATCTTCAGCCATAACAAAATCTTTAAAAACTTTATCATTAAATAATTGATCTAAATCTTGATATGCCTTTAATAAATGGAAGAAATTATTAAAGTATAAATCAGTGCTTTGATAACGCTCTTCTGTCAACTGCTTTAATAAAAAGTCTATTTGTTTTTTAAATCTTCTAACTTGGTGTATTTTTTTCCATTTTATGCATGAGCACTAATGTTAAAAATTGTTTAAAATGAGATTTGTAACAATACCGGGTGCCTCCCGGTGAATAAGACACAGTAATTCTTATTCGCATATAATGGCAGACTTTGAATACTGTTTGCCCCGCCGCATAGGGGGATTCATTGTTACAAGATTTTATTTTTTACTAAGTGTTTTTAAAAGTTATCTTAACAAAGACAACATGGTCTGAGGAACCTGATTAGCCTGGACTAAAACAGCGGTACCCGCCTGTTGAAGAATTTGACCACGAGACATATTAGAAACCTCTGTAGAATAATCAGCATCTTGAATACGACTGCGTGCAGCCGTTAAATTAGTTACTGTATTATTTAAATTGCTAATAGTCGACTCCAGTCGGTTCTGAGTGGCACCTAAAAGGCTTCTCTGGTTGTCAACAGCTCGGATTGCGGTATCAATATCAGCAAGCGGAGTGGTTCCACTTGCAGTGCCCGACGCACCACCTTTGACAGCGCCTTTGAGCACGTCAAATCCAATTGCTTCAGTAGTACGAGCAGTCCCGTTTACAGTCTGGCCAGATGTAGAGCTTGTATTAATGACTGTACCGGAAGACGATTGACCTGCAGCTGCTAAATCAAAATCATCGCTTGAGCCAAGTTTAATTTCAATTTGCTCTCCGTCTTTCGCACCAACTTGAAAACTATATGTAGTTCCTGATGAAGAACCTGTATTCAAAATTTTCAGACCGTTAAAATCGGTCTGTTTTGTGACACGATCAATTTCTTGCACACGCTGGTTTACTTCAGCCTGGATTGAATCAACATCCGAAGCAGAGTTTGAACCGTTTTGGGCCTGTACGGTTAAGTCACGGATACGCTGAAGGTTGTTGTTAACTTCAGAAAGTGCACCTTCAGCAGTTTGGGAAAGAGAGATCCCGTCATTAGCATTACGTGCAGCAACACTCAGTCCATTAATATTTGATGTAAATCTGTTTGCTATAGCCTCTCCTGCGGCATCATCTTTTGCACTATTGATGCGAAGACCTGATGACAAACGCGCGATAGCTGTTCCGAGAGCACTCTGAGAATTGCTCAGGTTGTTTTGAGTTACAAGTGACAGAATATTTGTATTGATAACGCCCATTTTGATATCCCATTAAGTTATACGTGAATTTTCACGTAATTTAATTATCGGCTTAAAATTAGAAACTTTAATTAGATTTAAAAATATATATTACCTTACATATGTAGAGTTTAAGGTAAGTTGTAGCGCAAAAATAATCATTCAAAAAATAAATAAAATAAACTTAAAAATAATATAAATAAATGAATAAAAGAATGCAATTATGTTTTACTTATGCAAAAATTTATTTTATTTTTACTTTTTTATGGATTATTAAATAATGAAAAATGGCTTATACCACTTATCTTATTCTATAAAAGATGATTTGAAAGGCGATTGCATTGGCGTATTTAATGATGGAAATCTTAACGGTGGTGGCGCAGATTTTTTTTGCCAAGGTGCTTTTTCGAAAAAAAATGCCATTATAAAGATAACTTTTTTTCTATTACTGCTCAAGTTGGCAGTCAAATACCGTGCAAGTATTTTTTCTTGGATTTAAAAATAACAGAGATAAAAAAGAATAATTTCTTTTCTTTAGAAGGGTGCATCTCAGGGAATTTTGAATCTAAAGTTACAATCAATCTTTATTTTTTAACGGAATAAATATTTTTTGCATTAGATATTATATTATTTTTTTAAAGCTTTTCAGTTAGAACATTAAGTAATGATGTGTTCTAAAACAGAAAATATGGTAGTGCTTATTTTTTTATAGATTTCTCGATTAGGATCGTTTTTTCTGAAAACAATATAGATTTTTCGTTTTATTTCTACATCTGAAAATGGGATGTAACTTATCGATTCATGCTGCTTCATTGCATATTCAGGCATTATTCCTATTCCCTTTTTTGATCTGATAGCCATTTTGACTATCTCTATTGAATTAAAAATCAAGTCCTGAGCATAGTCAGAATTACAATTTAACAACAATTTTTTCAGTGATGAATCATAAGGATTGTTATCCTGAGTTAAAAGAATCTTTCTGCTTCTTAACTCCGATAAAGAAACACTATCACGATTTAAAAAATCATCATCGGAATGAACAGCCAGGACATAACTATACTCACCAACTAAAATCTTATCGAAATCAATAATTTCCTCATCACAAGCTAGAAGTATGCAATTCATAACACCTGAATTAAGCTGACTTTTTAAGTTGTTTTTATTGACCTCATGGACATTTAGTTGTTCATTCACTACAGATGGTAAATAAAAAGAAATCTTATCATAAAAATAATAGGCAAGAGACGCACTAAGACCCAGATTTATAACCTTAGAAGTATTACCAACAGACTTTGCAATATCCTTGATAATATTCACGCTGATAAGTATGTTATGAGCATACTCAAGTATTTCTGCACCTTTTTTTGTAAGTGCCAAGGAACGTGTAGTCCGCTTAAAAAGAGATGCTCCTAGTTCTCGTTCCATACGCTGAATTGAATTGCTAATAGTAGGTTGAGTCGTATTACAATGTATCGCTGCCCTATTGAAGCTTCCTTCTTCTGCAAGAGCTACAAAGTATTCAATATCTCTTATATTCATTATAATCACTCTAGGTATTAAGTTAGAATTAAAACCGCTTTATTGATTATAAAAGGAATTTCATAAGTTTTTAACTTATTTATCTAAAATGCAACTTATCTTTTTTTTCTAGAAAAAGAAAGTATCTTTACACTATGAATACAATTTTTTCAGAAAATACACAAACACCAAAACACTTAATTATATCTGTTATGTAAATTGGTAATAAATAATTAACACATTGAATTAAAATAGTTTTTTTGTTTTTTTATAAAAAAATAAAATCGCATTTATTAGCATTTAAGTCAAATTATCATAAATTCGCTATTAGTAATTTTAATAATTAAAGGAAAAAATAAGTTTATTTTATAGCATTTAAAATGGCATTCTTTCAAACTAATTTTTCTTCAAGATTAATTAAATTTGTCATTTTTGGCCCTACACAGGATACTCGCTTAAAAAACATAAGCATCCTAAATGATTAATTTTTTTTCATTATATATTTTTATAAATTTTTTTATTTATTTAAATTCTTCCGTATGGATTTAATATAAGGCCTAATAGAACTATTTCTATATGTATTGTTATTTTTTAATGTACTGGAAAATCATCAAAGATTTATTATAATTTTTTATTTATTTTTTCTTTTTTTGCTCCCATGTTTTTGGGAAGATATAAAATTGTTCATACTGGCGTAATTAAAGAATTTCGGCTTTGATGTCATTAATGAGAAAATTAAAATCATTGCTAGCCCAGACGAAACATTTAAGCTACTAAATTCACACGCACATGATTCTCCAGATTATAACTTTCATTCCGTTGTGACTTTTTATAACCCCACTGAGAACTATGTGGCTCTCTTTAATGATTCTACTGCAGCTTATATTCTTGCTTTAAACTGGCGTGGTGATAATACTCGGGCTAAACATGCCATTAACATTCTCACAAGATATGCGAAAAGCTTCGTTCTGTAGATGGTACTCTCAAGAACAGCACGCTTGTCGCTAATTAATTCAGTCCCATGTTCTACTTATCACAATGAAAATGCTATCCAAAGCATCATTTCAGACAAGGGATCGAGTCAGATAAGTACGTTATGGGTGCTATTCTATGTTTTATGTACAAAAAATGCATCTCAGTATCGATGAAATATCAATCATAATGCTGCAAGATTGTTTACAACACGACGGATGTAATTATGATCCTATAGGAGGATGATAAATTTTGTTATGACAGTCTGTTTTTTTGTTGTAAATATAGGCAATTCAACTGCGATTCTCTGAAAGAGTTATTTATAAAAACTGAACCTCTTTTTTTACGCATTTTATTAAGTACGTTATCTTATAATGTCCGATATGACACCACCCATAAGGTTGTTATTTCATTTAAAATTATGTTCGAAATTTAAGGTTACCGACTTTACCTCCTGTTCGGGATTACAGATTTGAATCTGAATGAACTGATGGTCTGGCTATCTCCATTTTATGGATTCTATAAAACCTGATGAGTAAGTATACTTTCTATTACTTTTTGACCAGGTAATGGCACAAGAGTGCCTGGACGCCCCCACCCGTCCCAATTTTTTCATTTTCTCCTTTACCGGCAGAGGGTTAGCATCGCTGAATGTGCGCGAAACTGCGCCGGGGGCCTGCTTTTTATTTCCGGCCGACCAGGTTATTCTCCATATACGGGAGAAACGCCGAAAAACCGATCCCAGTAGGATCCGGCACGGATCGATTTATTCTCATCGAAAACTCTTTACAGATGCGCGAAAATACGTTCCGCACCCGCAGACAACGGAGATTAAAAGTTTGGGTACTTTGCCCCGCGAAATGACACAGATTTCACACAGCGACGCCAGTGGTCATCATGTGAACAATTCAGGCGCTGCACGCTATTTTGACTATGAAAGCGCGGTGGCGCTTCGAAACCTGGCAGCCGCCTACGGCACCGACATGCCGCGCTACCTGCTCGCCCCCGAGGTGGCCGTGCTGCTGTCAAAGGTGACCGATCTCCGCAAACGCCTGTTTATCGATACGCTGTGGAACACCGGCGGCCGGCTCAATGAAATACTGCCGCTGAGCAGGGGGGATTTTGTGCTGGACGACCCACTCACCGGTGCCCCGCTCGTCTCGCCGTTTGTGGTGCTCCGCACGCTAAAGCAGCGCAGGCTGCAAGAATCCGCCGGCAGCCGGTCCCGCCGCCGCGGGCGCCCTACTAAAGAAGAACAGCAGGCTGAGCTGGAGGCGCAGGCGGAGATACGGGATAATCCGCCGCGGGCCGTGCCGCTCACCGATCCGGCCTACGTCCAGCGGCTCAGGGAATGGTTTGCGACCGCGCAGCCCGCCGCCGGCGCACGGCTCTGGGATATCCGGAGCGAAGACACGGCCCGCAGCTGGATAAGTCAGGCGGTGGAGGCCGCAAAGCGTGACGGCGTCACGTTCTCCATCCGGCCGGTCACGCCCAAGACGTTCCGGGATTCGTTTGCGATGCACCTTGTCCAGCACCAGGTACCGCAGAAGGTCATTCAGACCCTGATGGGCCATAAGGATGCGAAGTCGACCGAATGGTATACGCGGGTCTTTGCGCTGGACGTGACGCGCCAGCTCGGCGTGCGGTTCACCATGGATGCCGGTGAGGCCGGTCGGCTGTTAATGCGGTTATGATCAGTGTCGGGCGATCCCTGCTGCCTGAATGACTGCAGAAGCATTTCCGGCACAGTGCAGACATCATTAAAGTTATCCAGGCCTTAACTGGCCCCCGGTTCATTGAAAAACGGCCGTAGCGGTGATGCTCACGGAGAAACAGTTTGATAATGCCGTCATCGGCGAAAAGCGCCGTCGCCTGCTCATGATCATTCACGGTTTCAATCCGGCTCTGAGGGGATATGTGTGCTTCGACAGGTATATGCAGCTCTGATGAGATAAACTCACATACTGTCTGTGAACAGCGCCACGTTTTGCTGAGGGTTTCCCCGTCTGGCAACATACCCACTTCTGTAAAACGGGTTTCCTGGCAGGTGATGTTATCGTGTAATGTGGCGTTGGTATTCCCGTCCCGGCCGGTGTCGAATGTGTGCTGACAGTAATCCCGGGTCAGCAATACGGAAATACCGGCGCTGCATTATTCAAGTAAAAAACTAACATCGTGACCGGCGAAGCCATGTACTTCATCGATCAACAGCACGTCAAAGTACCGTCCAAGCGGTGCGCGGATGTCTGCCATCATTTTCCTGTGCATCAGCAGCAGGGACAGACGCCGGTGACAGACTCGTTTGGCAGCCTCCTGAAAATGTTGCCGGTGCGAACGCGGTACCCTGAGTAAAGGAGCAGCAAAGCTCAGACCGCGGATCTGCATCTGATGCTGCAACAGAGGCCGGCAGCAGAAATCATGAAGAAACCCGAACCACGTCATCACACGATCCCGTCCGGAATGAAACCAAAACGCTGAATGACTCTGGCACGCAGATGCAGTGCGTTATTTCGTGTGTGCGTCAGGAGCAGGGCCCGACTGTCTTCACGCAGACTGTCTCTGAGAAGCGTGGTTTTACCCGAACCCTCAACCGCGAAGACTACGCGTTTATCCACGCAATCGCCTCTGATATATATGCAGGTACGGTCATCCGTGCTCCCTTCTCCAGAAGCCGAAAACATCCCAGGCTTTACTGGCGAGCATGTATTCCTGGACGCTAAGCCGACGGCGGGTGCCGGCGAAAACCCGTTCGCACCGCTCAGTATTATCGCGGTACACACAGATATCAAAGGTGGAGCGCGAAGCATCTTCATCCCCGTACACCTTCCTCTCCGGACTGGTCATATCGGCAAAGCGCTCAACACAGTTCCGTTGACAGTCGCCGTCATTGTCTCTCAGCGCAGCAACGCGGTTGCCCCGAATACGCGCCAGCTCAAGGTAGCAGCATAAACTTGTACCGCCGATAGCGACGATGTGCACCCCAGCGTCTTCTGGCGCTCTGCCCGTAAGATTGCGGTAAAACGCGTCGGTCAGAATGAATTCGGCATCCCCTTCAACCAGAATGCCCCGCCGCGCCAGCGCGAATTCAGGCACATTTATATCCGGGCCTTGATAAATAAACGTGCTGTATCTTCGGGGAGCTCCCGCAGAGCCACTGGCCGGCTCTCTCCCGGCAAAAAAGGCACTCCGGTGATCGGGGCGCGATGAGATATGACTGCTGTGCGTGGCCACAAAACGCTGCATCTGCCCTTCGGGTGCCAGCGTGTTCATGAGCTTTTTCAGGTTCATGACTGAGGTGATCCTCCGGTTCTTCCAACAAAAGGCATCAGGTTCTCTGTACTGTTCAGGCCGGCGCAGGGCAAACTCCATTTTCATGAAGCACAGCCCGCCTTTACCAAGATTGCGAACACAAATACCGTCTTCCTTAATATCAGGACTGGCTTCGGGACGTGATTGCAGGCCCGAACGGACGCCGAACTGGCAGGTTTCGAAACCCTTATTAATGTCGGTCAGCTGCTCTTCCTGACAAAGGTTTTTCTGCTGACGCGAGGTATTCTCCAGCCTGTATCTTTCAGCCACCGGAACGTTAACGCTGAAGAGCGTGCGGGTGTACTCCTGTGCAGGATGGTCGCTATCAATTCAGGCGCTGCCCTGCAGCACAGGATGAACATACCGGCTGAAGCCGGCACAGGGACGTCCTGAGAATTCATGAATTTCAAAGCATAATATTCAAACGGGAAATGTGTCGAACCCTGTTCCAGAATGTGCATCATCTCCTGATCATACTCATCCAGAAATGGCGCAATATGCATTCTCAGTCCATATTCATCTTTCTGCATAAGATTCAGCCGTCCATTCAGATTAAGATTACCTGTATCGCTGCGTAAAACGTCTGCGATGAGTCGGGGCACTGAATCGGCGCGACGTACACCGGCCTGAAAAGCCAGTGCAGCCTGACGGGAAATCAGTGATTCGACCCGGTGTCGGCTTACACTCAGGGCAGGATCCAGCGCAAGCAGAACCGGGCTTTTACCCCAATCAGCACGTTTTGCCACGCTGGTAACTCAGCTGTAGAAAGTGAAATGTCCTGAAGTCTCTTAGCATAAAATGAGTGATCACGGGTATCCTTTCTCCTGCAGACCTGTCAGAACGTTATTGTCAGGAACCGTCAGATCATCCGTAATCCGCTGAAAGTTAATCAGGCCAGACAGTTATTAAAACGCTTCTGTTGCATGCTTTTATCACTGGGGCTTTTACTCTGTACTTGGATGAACCGGGTTCAGTTCATATCGCCTTTCTTAATACACCTGATTGCAATAGTGTGATGCTCAGCCAGATTTGATATCAACGGTATAGGGCGGAAAGAGATAAAGGAATGAATGAGACGCTCACTTGTATTCTGGTCTGAAAGAGAAACCCCCGGAAGCGGGTGTTACAGCCTGTATGCCTTAAATCAGTGAGAATACCCGCTTCTTCAGCAACTCAGGCGAGCTGGGATAGTATCCACATCCTGATATACTTTTGCCTGATGATAATCCCGGCTCTCTGGTCACTAACAGAAAGCCGGCTTAACGTCGGCATTACTGGATAAAAAACGGCGGGAATTTCAGTCTGAAATAATTTTGAATTTTTCAATTAAATCAATTATTTAATTGATCATCATTCTGGGTAAACTTTATTGTTAATTCCTGATACTTTCTCACCGAGGCATCGTCAGCAGGGTCTGATCACTGGTCATTTACGGACTTAATCATCATGCGATCAATGACGCTCCGGACGGCGGCATCAAGCTCAGCCTGACAGGCCGCAGAAAGACGGGAAAATTCGTAAGTGACAAGACGTTTATCAGCATCGGTTTTTTTTCGGGCGAACTGCTTTTTATCAGTAAACTCCGCCAGCTTCTCTGTCACGATTTTTTTGCTGCCCGCAGCTTTGCGCGGTCCTTCGCTTTCAGCACGAAAATAGCTGATTATCCGGTTCTTATAAGCGGGCTCGGCAATATCTTGAGATGCATCCTCTTCCATCCGGCTACGAACGCAGTCGACTAAGGCGTCAGTGGTGATCTGTCTTGCCCTTGCTTTATCTGTCACCTCCAGCAGGGCCCGGTAGTCACTGATGGAAAGCTCGCTGTCAGAGGGAAAAACCGCAATGATTTCATCTGGCACAGCGGCAGCCTGAAAAGCCCGGGTTACCTTGGCGGCAGACAGCCCCTCTGCAGCGGCTATCTCTGACTGATTCATGTCTTCGGGGTACATAAGTCTGAGGCGTTTTCCGAGTTCACGCAGCGTATGCTCTTTTGCTGTCTGAATGTCCACGGCCAGTTGTCTGGCATCAGAGAGAGACAAGGCATCACGCGTCACCAGCACCTCAAATGCGGTTCCGTTGTAAATGCAGGCGGCACGACGTCGTGAACCATCCAGTATCTCAGTTCGACCATTAACCTCACGTCCGATGGCAGGAAAGAACTGCTGGAGCCGGATGGTCCGGGAAATATCACTGACCGATTCGCGTGTCAAAAATGCCTGGTCACGGCCGTTTACCGTGGCATCAACGAACGTCTGCGTTTCGATTTCGTCATGCAGTATCTTGGTCAGGATAAACCGGGCCTGAGCACCGGATTTGAGGGTGAACACCCGCTCGCTGTCTGACTCGTTCATCATTTTTGAAAAACTGGAATTACCCAGTTGTCGGCCCAACTTGACCATTTCCTTTTTCATTTCACACCTCTGATGAATTCAATCCTTTTAAACACGGCCTGAGTGAAACGCTCCGCCTCACGCTTCGCTTTCTTGAGCGCCTCTGCGCTTCCCGGATAGGAACTGGGATCGGCACTCACAATGGTGTCGAAGCTTTCGCCGCAGCGTTCAAACCCGTCAAGCCTCGGCAATGTCGCGTCAAGAATGTAAGAGGTAAAAACATCACGGGCAAGGCCGTGTGTCATTTCATGATCCCGCTTTGAGGTCATTTTCGACATGAAGCCAATATTTCCCTTTATCCGCGGCGTGATGCCCTCTTCCTCAAGCTGCTCAATCATTTCAGGCAGCCTAGTGAGGTACTTAAGGGTTGAGTGAAAATCGACCTGTGCGGGCGGTGTTGGCGTCAGCAGCAGATCACTCGCGGCGAGAGCATTCAACATAAAGGCGTCTAAGTGAGGACCAGTATCAATAAAGATGAAGTCGTAATCAGAACCGACACGATCAATAATCGTCCGGCGCAACACTTCAGAGGGAAGCCTGTCAGGCAAATGCTCTCTGACGAGATCATTCCACTGACTTGCAATAAAACCATCGTCAATAGAAGCAGGAATAACATCAACACCGGGGATAATGGTGGGTTTAATGATATCCTCTCTGAGCTGGCCAGCATCCAGATCGTTAAGCATTGCCTGTGCAGCTGTTTCCATTATGGAACCAATGCTGTTTTCCTGACTGAGAAACATGGTACTCGAGGCCTGAGGATCGAGATCAACAACCAGAATACGAAGATCGTGCTGAAGAAGATCCTGGTGAACCCGCAGGCCATGCGCAAGAGTCACAGTACTGACGGTTTTCGATACCCCGCCTTTCAGGTTCACAACAAAAATAACAAAAGGCCCATCCCCCGCGTGCACATCACGATATTTAGGCACTTTACGGTGAGCATAGATATCGACAACATCCTGGATGGTCAGGGCATAATGCCGGGTGTTACCGGCATCTTTTTTACCAAAAACATGTCCCTGCGATTCCATTTCTTCAATAGCTTGCTCAACGGCACGGCGGCTGAGTTTGGGAAGGTTAGCCACGGAATTGCGCGTGAACGTCTGATAGTACTGATCAAGACCAAACTCATTTCTTCTGACTGAAATATCGTCGCTCATGCTGCGCAGCATCGCGCTCGCTCTGCGGGCCGTCTCGTCCACGCCACCGTAATGACTTTTCATTTAACCGTTCCCTTGTCAATTTTGAAACTGATTGTACATCTGAAAAAAGTCAGATCAACTTATTTCGTTAAATCATAAAAAAGTTGTACAAACACAGAATATGCTTACTGACAGTTTTCTTTAGTCTGTCATTCAAAAGTTATCCATGTAATGCATAATTTTAAAACAGCCTTCATCAGTAAAATGCAAACTGACAAGCACCTACCCTTAGTTAATAATTAATTATATTACTGATTTTATTGATAATTACACTTATATTTCAGATTGAAATTCCCATATATCTTCTCTGCAACGCTCAGGTAAGCGGTATGCTGTCTCACTTATCAGCCCAGGATTCACAGGATTGAAGTCACGTTCATTTCATCACCTGTAATAAACGCCAAATGGTTGTCTCAGACAAAATTGTCGGTCACCACACGGCTCAGGTCTGATGAATTTGTGCAGGAAATACTATACGGCCGTAAATCTGCTTCAAAACCAAACGTGTCTTCTAATGCCTATTGGCTGCTTTCTTTAATCTCTGAGATAAAGATGTGTGCTGACGGGATACTGAATTCTCTTCCGGAAACATGTGCGCCGGAGGTGACCTGCTCCCCGTTGATTAATACACCGCGATGTTAGTAATGTCTTCATAAGCCACATGAGGACATCCCCATGAAG
>NZ_JALNPN010000032.1:0-37063 GCF_024520835.1 Pantoea sp. Fr+CA_20 | reverse complement strand
AAAATACAAAACGCCTGATGAGGTACATCAGGCGTTTTAAAAGATAAAAAAGTGTCAACCTATGCCAGGACTAGTCAGTGCAGGCAGCTTAGTTACTGGTGTCCAGCGCCGGGAAGCTCTTGACCAGATCATCAATGGCTTTCATCTGCACCAGGAAAGGCTCCAGCTTATCCAGTGGCAGCGCCGACGGGCCATCACACTTGGCACTGTTCGGTTCCGGGTGGGCTTCGATAAACAAGCCGGCAATCCCCACAGCCATACCGGCACGGGCCAGTTCGGCCACCTGAGCACGGCGACCACCGGAGGCGGCACCGAAGGGATCGCGGGTTTGCAGCGCGTGCGTTACGTCGAAAATGACCGGCGAGTTGTGGGTCACGTTCTTCATTACGTTAAAGCCCAGCATATCCACAACCAGGTTGTCATAGCCAAAGTTACTGCCGCGATCGCACAGAATCACTTTGTCATTTCCGCCTTCGGCAAACTTATCGACGATGTTGCCCATCTGGCTCGGACTGACAAACTGTGGCTTCTTCACGTTAATGACCGCACCGGTTTTCGCCATCGCCTCAACCAAATCGGTCTGACGCGCCAGGAAGGCTGGCAGCTGAATCACATCAACCACATCAGCAACGGGCTGCGCCTGCGCTGCTTCATGAACGTCCGTGATGATTTTCACGCCAAACGCCTGCTTCAGCGCCTGGAAAATCTTCATGCCCTCTTCCAGGCCAGGACCACGGTAAGAGTGAATAGAGGAACGGTTAGCTTTGTCAAAAGACGCTTTGAACACGTAAGGAATGCCGAGTTTGTCGGTCACTTTTACATAGTGCTCGCAGATGCGCATGGCGAGATCGTAGGATTCCAGCACGTTCATGCCGCCGAAGAGAACAAATGGCAGATCGTTTGCGACCTTGATATCACCGATACTGACGACTTTCTGTGTCATGCCCTTTCCTTATCTGGGGTGACGC
Source organism: Pantoea sp. Fr+CA_20 (assembly GCF_024520835.1). NCBI lineage: Bacteria > Pseudomonadati > Pseudomonadota > Gammaproteobacteria > Enterobacterales > Erwiniaceae > Pantoea > Pantoea sp. Fr+CA_20. The sequence continues at coordinate 36,095 of NZ_JALNPN010000032.1, read as the reverse complement.
TTAATGCAGCGTCACGCGTTTTTGTTCGATTGCGTGAATCTGAACTTTGATCATCTCGCTGACCGGGTCTTCAGGACACTGTTCAACGAAGTAGGTTAAGTCATTTAACGCGATATGCTCGCACTCAAGCTGAGCGTAAATTAAACCACGGTCGCGAATCTCATAGGGATCATCTGGATCAATCCGCAGTAACACCTGGCTGACGTTCAGCGCCAGTTCCATCTGCTTCTCTTCCATCAGCGCCGCTTTCAGCGTATCCAGCATCTTGCGCATGACGCTCTCGGTTTTGGCTTCGTCCAGATCGTCATCATACAGACGCGCCAGCGGACTGATATTGCCTTTTAGCCACACTTCCAGCGTGTGCGTGTCCAGCGTGTCCCCGTTAAAGGGATTAATCAGCCATTTATCCCCGTCGAGCCAGTCGGCACGCAGAATCAACTGCGTCGGGAAAATAACCGGCATCAGGGGCAATTCGAGTTCAGCCGCGATATGCAGCAAAATCACGCCCAGCGACACGGCCGTGCCCTGACGGGTTTTCAGGACCTTATCCAGCCAGAGTGCATCGGACAGGTTATAAACCCCGCTGGCACCGCCAAATTTCCACTGTTTGTAAAACAGCTCCAGCAGCTTTTCGAGCTTTAAATCGGCATCCTGTTCCTGACTGACGTAGTCACGGGCTTCCGCTACTAACGCAGCTAACTGTGCTTCAACCGACAGCGCCGGAAAGTCAGTGCGGATGGCCATCGTGGCACCAATCACTGCCTCACACAGCGGCGTCTCACTGTAATCAAGTTGTTCGGTGGAGCTCATACTATCCCCAGTAACGGCATTTTACTCAGTGCCAGCTTAATGATCGTCACCAGCGCAATCAATGCCACGATAAAGGCGATCCAGCGGGTGCGGTCAGAACGAGGGCGGCGACTTAATGCCACCGACCCAAGGGCAATATAGATAATAACGCCTAACAGCTTCTCAGTCAGCCAGCTTCCCTGAGGCGAAAACGGATAGAAATGGGTGATCATCACCAGCGATGCGCCGCTCAGGAGCAACAGCGTGTCATTAATATGGGGAAGAATGCGCACCCAGCGCTGTTGCAGCATGGCAGAGCCCACGCGTTGCCAGTAAAAACGCAGCAAAAACAGTGAAATGGTGACTGCCACGGTCAGCAGGTGCAGATTCTTAATTAGCGGATAGTAAGCAAACATCGTTCATCCATGTTGTTCTTCAGTATTCAGTCGCGCGCTTAAGCCGGACCGGAGGCTGCCTGCCCAAACGTGACCCGGGGATGACCGCCATAATCCTTCGCCGTCGCCACGGACAGATAATGGTGCTGTTGCATCAGTTGACGCACGGCTTCATCCTGTTGCCAGCCGTGCTCAAGCAGCAGCCAACCGCCAGGCTGCAGCCAGTTGACCGCCTGTTCAATTAGCAGCCGTAAATCCGCCATGCCCGCCTCGTCCGCCACCAAAGCGCTGCGCGGTTCGAAGCGCACATCGCCCTCGTTAAGATGACGATCGTTGGCGTCGATATAGGGAGGATTACTGACGATCAGGTCGAATCGGGCAGGCGTGAGCTGCGCAAACCAGTGGCTGTGTAAAAAAGTGGCGTTAGGGATGGACAAATAGTCGGCATTGCGTTTTGCCAGTTCTACCGCCGCAGGAATGCGATCGATGCCAATAATGTCACAATCCGGACGTTCACTGGCGATCGCCAGGGCAATCGCCCCGCTTCCGGTGCCAAGATCCAGCACCCGCGAAGGTGACGCGGGAAGATGCGCCAGCGCCTGTTCCACCAGTATTTCCGTGTCGGGCCGTGGGATCAGCGTGGCGTCGTTCACCTTTAGCGGCAGCGACCAGAACTCCCGTTCGCCCACCAGATGGGCAATGGGTTCGCCCCGGGCGCGACGCGCCAGCAGAACCTCTAGCTGTTGCAACTGGGCATCCGTGAGCAGGGTTTCATCAAAGGCCACCAGCCAGCTGCGGGATTTGCCGGTGACAAACCCCAGCAGGATCTCGGCGTCTCGTTTCGGACTGTCGCCCCCGCATAAGGTGGCGACCGCCTGCTTGAGCCAGTGACGGATATCCATTAATCCTGACCGGCCAACGCTGCCAGTTGGTCAGCCTGATATTCCTGCACGATAGGCTCAATCAGACTGTCCAGCTTGCCTTCCATGATTTCGTCCAGACGGTAGATCGTCAGGTTGATACGATGGTCGGTTACGCGGCCCTGGGGGAAGTTGTAGGTGCGAATACGGTCGGAACGATCGCCGCTGCCGAGCAGATTACGGCGCGTGCTGGCTTCGACTTCGTGACGTTTTGCCATTTCGGCCGCATGAATACGTGCGCCCAGCACGGACAAGGCTTTGGCTTTGTTTTTATGCTGGGAACGTTCATCCTGGCACTCCACCACGATACCGGTTGGCAGGTGGGTAATTCGAATCGCGGAGTCGGTGGTGTTAACGTGCTGACCACCGGCACCTGAGGAGCGGAAGGTGTCGATTTTTAAATCCGACGGATTGATTTCCGGCAGCTCGGCTTCCGGCAGTTCCGGCATCACCGCCACCGTACAGGCGGAGGTGTGGATACGGCCCTGGGATTCGGTTTCCGGTACACGCTGAACACGGTGTCCGCCTGACTCAAACTTCAGCCGACCATAGGCACCGTCGCCCATCACGCGGGCGATCACTTCTTTGTAGCCGCCGTGTTCGCCCTCATTGGCACTGACGATTTCTACCCGCCAGCGACGTGCTTCGGCGTAACGGCTGTACATGCGGAATAAATCACCGGCAAAGATGGCTGCTTCATCGCCGCCGGTACCGGCGCGCACTTCCACAAAGCAGTCGCGCTCATCGTCGGGATCTTTCGGCAGCAGTAACAGCTGCAGTTGTTGCTCCAGCAATTCGCTTTTTTCGCGCGCTTCCAGCAGCTCTTCCTGCGCCATATCGCGCATCTCTGGATCGTCGAGCAACATTTTAGCGGTTTCGATATCTTGCTGGTTCTGCTGCCAGTCGCGGAAACAGCGCGTGACATCGGTCAACTGAGCATATTCCCGCGACAAAGCACGAAAGCGGTCCTGATCGGCAATCACGCCGGCATCGCCCAGCATCGCTTCCACTTCTTCGTGGCGCTCCTGCAGCGCTTCCAGTTTAGCAACAATAGAGGTTTTCATTTAACTGTGGGATTCCCGTAACAGATGACGACAGCAGTGTGCCTAATCGAGACCCAGGCTGTCGCGTAAAATCTGCAGGCGTTCGCTATCGCCGTCGCGGGCGGCCTGCTGAAGAGATTTGGTTGGTGCATGAATTAAACGATTGGTCAGCTTATGGGCCAGTTCCTGCATCACTTTTTGCGGGTCGGCACCCTGCTGCAGCGCCTGTAGCGCACGGCCTTCCAGCTCTGCGCGAATATCCTCTGCCTGAGAGCGATACTCGCGAATGGTGTTGACCGCGCCTTGCGAACGCAGCCATGCCATAAAATCACTGCATTCCTGCACCACGATGCTTTCTGCCTGCACCGCAGCGGCTTTACGCTGGGCGAGGTTTTGCTCAATGATGGCCTGCAGGTCATCGACGCTGTAGAGATAGGCGTTGGCTAACTTGCCCACTTCCGGCTCCACGTCGCGTGGAACCGCAATATCGACCAGCAGCATCGGCTGATTACGGCGCGCTTTCAGCGCACGTTCCATCATCCCTTTACCAATAATAGGTAACGGGCTGGAGGTAGAGGTAATCACAATATCGGCGTCGGCCAGACGGGAATCGATATCGGCCAGACTGATCACTTCGGCGCCCACTTCATTCGCCAGCACTTCCGCCCGCTCACGGGCACGGTTCGCGATGATCAGCTTTTTCACCTGATGCTGGCTCAGATGACGGGCCACCAGCTCAATGGTTTCTCCCGCACCAACCAGCAACACGTTTACCGTGGACAGCGATTCAAAGATTTGACGCGCCAGCGTACAGGCGGCAAAGGCTACTGACACGGCGTTCGCGCCAATATCGGTTTCGGTACGAACGCGTTTGGCAACGGAGAACGTTTTCTGGAACATACGTTCCAGCTCGCTGCTAAGCGCATGGCCGCGCTGAGAGTCGGCAAAGGCTTTTTTCACCTGGCCCAGAATCTGAGGCTCACCTAACACCAGGGAGTCCAGCCCGCTGGCAACGCGCATCAGATGGCTCACCGCCTCATTATCCTGATGCCAGTACAGGCTGTTACGCACATCCGCTTCATCAAGCTGATGATATTCGCACAGCCAGCGTACCAGACGCTCCTGGAGATCGACCTGTTGCTCTACACTCAGGTACAGCTCGGTTCGGTTACAGGTGGAGAGCACGACGCCACTCTGCACCATAGGCTGAGATAACAGGCTGTTTAAGGCCTGCTCCAGCGACTCCGGCCCGAACGCAACGCGTTCGCGCAGAGCAATGGGTGCAGTTTTGTGATTGATTCCGAGTGCGAGCAGCGTCATAGCGTTTTAGTTGGGTTGTCCCAATAAATGTCAGGTTTTTGTGAAGCGCATTCTACAAGATGCAGCAGATCAAGAAAAGCCATACAAAGGCTATGACTGTAATAAGATTAAGCCGATCATAGCGTTTTTGCCGTATAACAGCATTGACGGTTAAAACGCGGATGGTTAGCGTTACCTGTTATCAATTAAAAATGTGTCCGAGGAGATGACCACTTGATGCTGACTTCTACACGCAACCTGTTGCGCCTTTTACCCCTTGCCAGCGTTCTGCTGGCTGCCTGTAGCATCAATAAACCACAAGGCCCTGGCCCAAGCGTCACCGCGCCGCAGTGGCAACAGCATCAGCAAGCCGTCAGCCACGTCACGCAGTATCAGACGCGCGGCGCGTTCGCCTATCTGTCGGATAAACAGAAAGTTTATGCCCGCTTTAACTGGCAGCAGACCGCAGCCGATCGCTATCGCCTGCTGTTAACGAACCCATTAGGCAGCACCGAGCTTCAGCTGGATGCTCAGGGTTCGGTGGTGCAGATTGTGGACAATAAAGGCAAACGTTATGTCAGCAACGATGCGCAGAAGATGATCTCGCAGCTGACCGGTATGGATATCCCGCTGACCAACCTGCGCCAGTGGATGATGGGCCTGCCGGGCGATGCGACCGATTATCAGCTCAACGAGCAGTATCAGCTGCGCAGTCTGAACTATAAACATGACGGCCAGAACTGGCAGGTGACCATTGCTGACTATGACAACAAGGTCAACCCACCGCTGCCCGCCAGCCTGGAATTAAAAGAAGGCGATCAACGTATTAAATTACGCATGGATAACTGGACGCTGAAATGATCACCACCTGGCCTGCTCCGGCAAAACTGAATCTTTTTTTGTACATCACCGGGCGTCGGCCAGATGGTTACCATAATCTGCAAACCCTGTTTCAGTTTCTGGATTATGGCGACAGCCTGGACATCACGCCCGACCAGAGCGACGACATCAGGTTGCTGACGCCGGTGCCAGGCGTGCCGGATGCGCAGAATTTGATTGTGCGTGCGGCCGAAATGCTCAAGGCGGCGGCGCGCGAAAACGGCAGCCTGCCTGCCCGGGCCGGTGCGCGCATTGCCATTGAAAAGCGTCTCCCCATGGGCGGCGGACTCGGCGGCGGCTCATCCAACGCCGCTACCGTACTGGTGGCGCTGAACCACCTGTGGCAAACGGGTTTTTCACCCGAGGCGCTGGCGCAAATGGGCGTGAAACTGGGTGCAGACGTGCCGGTTTTTGTGAAAGGCTATGCCGCCTTTGCCGAAGGCGTCGGTGAGGTGCTTTCTCCAGCATTGCCTGCGGAAAAATGGTATCTTGTTGCACATCCAGGCGTTAGCGTGGCAACACCGCTGGTCTTTAATGACCCGGCGCTCACCCGTGACACGCCCGTGCGCACTTTATCGGCACTTTTACAGGCTCCGTTCATCAATGATTGCGAATCAGTAGTAAGAAAACGTTTTCGTGAGGTTGATGAGCTTGTTTCATGGCTGCTAGAATACGCGCCGTCGCGCCTGACGGGTACAGGTGCTTGTGTGTTTGCTGAATTCGACACCGAGCATGCTGCTCGCCAGGTGCTGGAGCTTGCCCCACCATGGGTGCGCGGTTTTGTAGCCCGAGGCCTTAACGTCTCGCCGTTACAGCGCACTCTGCAAGGCGATTAGCGATAGCGTGACTGTGTCACCCCGTTCCAGACACAGCACGTTTCGCACTCACATACCCGTGTGAACGTTCACGACAGTATTCGCCGGTTACTGTCATGACGTTCATTCTCTGGACGCAAAGCCTGAGGTTCTTCTCGTGCCTGATATGAAGCTTTTTGCTGGTAACGCCACCCCGGAACTAGCACAACGTATTGCCAACCGCCTTTACACCAGCCTGGGAGACGCCGCCGTTGGTCGTTTCAGTGATGGCGAAGTAAGCGTACAGATTAATGAAAATGTACGCGGTGGTGATATTTTCATCATCCAGTCCACCTGTGCTCCCACCAATGATAATTTGATGGAACTGGTCGTGATGGTCGACGCGCTGCGTCGTGCTTCAGCTGGTCGTATTACCGCTGTTATCCCCTACTTTGGCTATGCCCGTCAGGACCGCCGCGTGCGTTCTGCCCGTGTACCTATCACGGCCAAAGTGGTGGCTGACTTCCTTTCCAGCGTTGGCGTTGACCGTGTTCTGACGGTTGACCTGCACGCGGAGCAAATCCAGGGCTTCTTCGACGTCCCGGTTGATAACGTATTCGGCAGCCCGATTCTGCTGGAAGATATGTTACAGATCGGTCTGGAAAACCCGATTGTTGTGTCTCCGGACATTGGCGGCGTGGTGCGCGCCCGCGCCATCGCCAAACTGCTCAACGACACCGATATGGCGATTATTGATAAGCGTCGCCCACGGGCGAACGTTTCTCAGGTGATGCATATCATTGGTGACGTTGCTGGCCGTGACTGTGTGCTGGTCGACGACATGATCGACACCGGCGGCACACTGTGCAAAGCCGCGGAAGCGTTAAAAGAGCGCGGTGCCAAGCGCGTCTTCGCTTACGCTACGCATCCTATCTTCTCTGGCAATGCGGTGGAAAACCTGCGTAAATCTGTGATCGATCAGGTTATCGTGTGTGACACCATTCCGTTATCTGAAGAGATGAAGTCGCTGCCAAACGTACGTACCCTGACCCTGTCAGGTATGCTGGCCGAAGCCATTCGCCGCATCAGTAACGAAGAGTCCATTTCGGCAATGTTCGAACATTAATCTTCGCAGGCCGGGCATCATGCCCGGCCTTTTCTTTTTCCCTCGCCGTTCCCCTCCGACAAAGCTGCTTGATTTACAGAAATTTTCGTTATGAGTCACCTCTGTTATTGTCACGCTCACTACGAAAAACTCTTTCGCTAAAATTATGTTATCTGGCCTTTTGCCTTTTTACGTTGAGTGGTAATTTGCCCGCACTTTTTATTGCGATCTCCGTCCACTATGAACCTCGACGTCTTTACGTTATTTATTTGCGAACTCTACGTACTGGGGTTTATGAGTCTGATTATGGTCTTTGCCTGGGTCGGTTCACACTATGACCGTATTCTGGGCTATGTCTGTGCCGCCATCGTGCTGACGCTGATCGCCTTTTTCCTCAGTAGCCTGCGCAGTCAGGGATACCATTTCTTGCCGGTGGCCGTGAGCAATGTGCTGGTCATGCTGGCTTACGGCGGATTACTCAGCGCCTTTCGGACATTTTGCGGCAAATCACCGGGGATGGCTGGCCTGGCTGGGGCGGCCTTGTGGTCACTGCTCTGCCTGATCCCGACCTTCTATGACAGCTTATCCCTGCGTGTTCTGGCGCTCTGTCTGCTCTGTATCGCTTACACCGCTACATTCATTTACTTACTCTGGCTGGCACGCCGCGATATGGATGCCACCTTCTGGCCTGCACAATTATTGCTCTGGACCCACCTGATTTTTCATGTCGCCCGCTTATTTCTGGATAACGCCCGTCCCATTGGATTACAGGGGGCGATCAGCGGTTCTGGTTTTTCGGTCTATGTGATTATCGAATCCATGCTCTTTGTGATTGGCTTCACCGTGATCATTCTGGCGATGGTGAATGAACGCACGCGTAATGCATTAAAAAATGCCTCACTTCACGATCCGCTGACCAATATCTGGAATCGTCGTGCGCTGTTTTCCGGCGCGGATAATATGACCCGGCAGTGCCTGAAACAAAATAAGGCACTAACGGTCGTCTTATTCGATCTTGATCATTTCAAAGGGATTAATGATCGCTACGGGCATCAGCAAGGGGATCAGGTATTAATTGATTTTTGTCACAGGGTTTCAGGGATGTTGCCACAGGAAGGTCACTTTGCCCGACTGGGCGGTGAGGAGTTTGCCGCGCTGCTGCCCTTACCTTTTGAGCCGGCCAGAGACTGGTGCGAAGCGGTGCGCCATACCATTCAGCTTTCGCGTCCTGGTCAGATCGACTATTCGGTCAGTATTGGTTTTGCCACCGCCGATGAGCGTTATATTGATTTTGGCGAGCTGATGGCTCTGGCGGATAAAGCACTTTACCGCGCCAAAGCCAAAGGCAGAAACCGAACAGAACCTTATCGGGTTATGTCAGAAAATCTAATGTGACGAATGATGGGTTCGGCGGCAGCGTTTATCGCCGTAATGACGGACCCAGTAATAGCGATCTTCGACTTTTTCACGACCGCTGATACAGGCACCCACCAGCCACAGTAGTGCGCCAAAGAAAATGCCGAACATTGCACTTTGAGCCAGTATCTGCGGCAGATTAAGCGACGGCAGTTGGTTAACAATCGAAAAACCGACGCCGAGAATCATGGTCAATAAACCTATGACCATCAGGGCATTACCTGCCATGCGTGAGTGATGACGTTTCATCTTTCACCTCCTGTGTGTGCGGTCGGATGAGCGCACACAATGTTAAACTGCTGATAGTGTAGGCAATGCCGTCAGGCTAATTTGTGAACTTAATCACATAAAGACCAGATGATTTGTGACCAACACGTTATTCCAGCTTATTGATTTAGATGAAAAATAATTAATCACTGACACTAATAAATTCTCTGGCACAGTCTTTGTGATCCGCGTCCCGGCACAGTAAACTATCGCCCTTTGGTTATAACAGCAGGATATTCCTTGTGAGCAGCATAAAACTGATTGTGGGCCTGGCGAATCCTGGCGCTGAATATGCCGCCACGCGCCACAACGCGGGTGCCTGGTATCTGGATTTGCTGGCTGAGCGTCACAATCAGTCGTTAAAAGAAGAAGCCAAATTTTATGGCTACACCGCACGACTGGCTTTAGCCGGTGAAGACGTGCGCTTGCTGGTGCCGACCACCTTTATGAACCTGAGTGGCAAAGCCGTGGCGGCCATGGCGACCTTCTATCGCATTGCGCCCGAGGAAATTTTAGTGGCCCATGATGAACTCGATCTGCCACCGGGCATTGCAAAATTCAAACAAGGCGGCGGTCATGGCGGTCACAACGGCCTGAAAGACATCATCAGCAAGCTCGGCAACAACAACAACTTTCATCGCCTGCGCATTGGCATCGGCCATCCTGGCGATCGAAATAAAGTGACCGGTTTTGTGTTGGGCAAGCCCCCGGCCAGCGAGCAAAAACTGATTGATGATGCCATTGATGAGGCCGCGCGCTGCACCGAACTGTGGCTAAAAGAAGATCGCATCAAGGCGATGAACCGCCTGCATGCCTTTAAGCCTGTCTAATCGCCCAGATTGTCGCGAATCTGTGTATAATGCGCGAAAATTATCTTACGTTTCCGGTGGAGCCTGCCTAATGGCTCTGCCCATCCAGCTATAAAGGGTACTAAACCATGGGATTCAAATGCGGTATCGTGGGCCTGCCAAATGTCGGTAAATCCACTCTTTTCAACGCGCTGACGAAAGCGGGTATTGAAGCGGCTAACTTCCCCTTCTGCACAATTGAACCCAACACTGGCGTCGTCCCTATGCCAGACCTGCGTCTGGATCAGCTGTCTGAGATCGTTAAGCCGCAGCGTGTCGTTCCGACCACCATGGAATTCGTTGATATTGCCGGTCTGGTGAAAGGCGCATCCAAAGGTGAAGGCCTGGGCAACCAGTTCCTGACCAACATCCGTGAGACCGAAGCGATTGGTCACGTGGTGCGCTGCTTTGAAAACGACAATATTATTCACGTAAATAATAAGGTCGATCCGGCCGATGATATTGAGACCATCAATACCGAGCTGGCGCTGGCAGATCTGGATACCTGTGAACGTGCTTTACAGCGCGTACAGAAAAAAGCCAAAGGCGGCGACAAAGACGCCAAGGCTGAACAGGCCGCACTGGAAAAATGCCTGCCGCATTTAGAAAACGCCGGTATGCTGCGTGCGCTGGATCTGACGGAAGAAGACAAAGCCGCCCTGCGCTACCTGAGCTTCCTGACGCTGAAGCCGACCATGTATATCGCCAACGTCAACGAAGACGGTTTTGAGAACAACCCGTACCTGGATAAAGTGCGCGAAATCGCCGAGAAAGAAGGCTCGGTGGTCGTGCCGGTTTGTGCCGCCGTGGAGTCCGACATCGCCGAGCTGGAAGATGAAGATCGCGATGAGTTTATGGCCGAGCTGGGCATTGAAGAGCCAGGTCTGAACCGCGTGATTCGCGCCGGTTATTCCCTGCTGAACCTGCAAACCTATTTCACCGCTGGCGTGAAAGAAGTTCGCGCATGGACCATCCCTGTCGGTGCCACCGCGCCGCAGGCGGCCGGTAAAATCCATACCGACTTCGAGAAAGGCTTTATTCGCGCGCAGACTATCGCGTTTGAAGACTTTATTGCCTATAAGGGCGAGCAAGGTGCGAAAGAAGCTGGAAAAATGCGCTCAGAAGGGAAAGAGTACATTGTTAAAGATGGCGACGTGATGAACTTTTTGTTTAATGTCTAATCTATTTTCTCACGAGGTTATTTGAATCGACTGAGAGATAACAGACCTGAAAAAGCCACGCAATTGCGTGGCTTTTTCTTTCTGGTTTAAAAAAGTAAAATCAGCAAAACGCTCTTTTTCCAAAAACGACTTTAGATAACAAGACAAACCCCTTGAATCTAACAAGCGCATATCAACGTTAAGCATATAATTATTTCAAAGATAGTTAACTGTCAGAACTGGAAATAATCACTCATCATCAAACCAATAATAATTTTTAATCACCATTAAAATAACGTTTCTCTATACTCACTTAACCGACATTCTGCGCATCATTATCAAACGCCGTATCCTGTTGAACATTATTATATTTTTAGTTAATTACTCAGAAAATTCTCAATGACATTATAGAGATTTGAGAGGAGAAAAAATGCTATTCTCTTCAGAACTCGAGGTATATCTTAAGGAAAGGAAGCAATGATTGATTGCATACTCGATTTCGACAAGATTTCAGCTGACAGAAAAAAGCTGTCTCTGGCATGTCCCGGCATTGGCAATTTTGACGTTTTTAGCGGCGATGTCCCCTTTACAAACCGTGCTGAATGCACATCCATTGATCACTCTGCCATTCCAAGTGGCAAATACTGGATTGTTGATCGGCCCGAAGGCCCCTGGAAATCCCGTTTGCTGACATGGGGAAAGGATTTTGCGACAGGTAACGATCACAGCACATGGTTTGGCCTGTACAGAGATGATGGCAGCATTGATGACCACACCTTTATTAGCGGCATCCAGCGTTCAAACTTCCGAATTCATCCCTTAAGACCGGATGGTTCAGGCACATCCTGGGGTTGCATCACGTTCTTCCGTACCAGCGATTTCATGTCATTTCGCCAGTCCCTCCTCAGAGTTCAGAAGGGCAAAGTTAAGCATACTGATTTAACGACCTACGGAACAGTCACAGTCAAAGGTTCAGTTACGGGGCCATGCTATGTCAGGTAAAAAGATTCTCTATCCGCTACTTTTTGTTGTAATTACGCTTTGCCTGGTGAGAAGCCGGATCTTACTCAACGTTGCGGATACCATACTTGTGCATATTGACAGGACATGCAGGGATTCATCTGTACAATGCACAGGTAGTGATTACGACCTGGCATTGCTGATAACGGCATTAATAGTGAATAGCGTTGTAGCCTTAGTATTAGTTGGGATCACTGCGAAACTTGTTCGAACGTTGCGGAAAAAAACGTAACAACTTTAGAATGGCACACAGGCTAGTTATCTTCGTGGCACACAGAAGGGTTTTACTGTTTGCCACTTTCATAAGCCACAATCTTTCCTGTCGATCACCCTGCTGACTTCGATAACGCTATAAGAACATAGGTGCTACATGCTTATTTTAATTAAAACTCACCAATCAAATAATTCAATTGAATATATGATTCAGTGCCGACCACTCATTATGTTTACTTCACTCGCGCAAAAAATGGAAACAAATTCAGGCCATTGATTATTCGATAAAAGCCACGTGATTATGTCGTTTTCCTTTCGTTGCCCTTCTTTTAAGAGAGGTAGACACACAGATGGCACTCAGCTTTTGCAGAAAATGGCCAGCACCGTAGCGAGTCTTTCACGCCCCCTTGAGCTCTTCACTGACACTAAACCTTTCCCCGCTTTAAATCATGAATTGCCTAAAAAGACGCGGCGGCATGCCCTGTTCATCATTGATATAACACTCACGCCTCTTCATCACGAATCTCATCCCGCGCCGCATGACGGGTGGCTCTGGCGACCGTCCCTCCATCCATAAGGATTCCCTGCAACAGCAGATTATAAACCGGTGCCTGGGGACGATTCAGGCGGTTCTGCAGTAGCTGAATCGCCTCGTAGCCCAGTTCACGACAGGGCACGGCAAAGCCAGTGATAGATTTGTCTGGCGGCCCGGCTAACCGGCTCGCCAGATCGGTAGTCATCAACGACATATCCTCGGGAATACGCAACGATCGGGCACGCAACACATTTTGTACCCCGGTGATAATGCCTTTACCTACCGGCAAGATAACATCTGGCCACGCTTCACGTGGATGACTATCCAGCCAGCGATTAAGCGCGTCCTCGGTCTCACCGGAGGAATAGGCTTCGATCACAATCAGGTCTTTCTGCGGACTAAACGGAATATGAAAATGGCGGTAAGCATCTTTAATGCCTTCCAGGCGCAAAAACAGCGTCTCACGACTCAGACAGGTCACGGTCAGCACGCGACGATGGCCCTGTTCAAACAGATGCTGCATAGCCCCAAAACCAATCGCATGGTGATCGGGTGAAACCGCATCCAGTTTCATGTCTTTGTCTCGGGAATTAATTAACACGCAGGGCTTATTGAGTGTCGCTGCCAGATTGAAAATCGCCTGGTCGTCAGTCCCGATGATAATGATAGCGTCGTTACTTTTTGCACCCGCCTTTTCAAGAAACAGCTTCACATCGGCACGCTGTTCCTCAAGCGGATAGTAGCTGATATGAACGTCGTGCGTTGCACAGGCTTCTGCGATGCCGCGCGTTACTTCGAGATAAAAATGATCGCCTCGCGGGGTAAAGGTGCGCGCTGGGGCAAACACAATAAGGCTGTTGATCAACAGGCGGCTGCTTACCATGTCATGCAATACGCCAAGACGACGCGCACAACTGACGATAGCCTCACGTGCTTTATCACTGGTGTAGGACTTACCGCTCAGCACGCGCGAAACCGTACTGACGGAATAGCCCGTTTCTGCTGAAATTTCGTCCATTCTGAGCTTGCCAGCCATAATGTGATCCCCATCCCAATCATTTTTTGCAATTTTTTGCAGCCATAGTGGATTGATAATACGGTGATTTTACATTCCGTTCACAAACATCCACCTCGCTCTGCAAACATTCTCACAAAAACAGTTTGTCCCCTCTCCAGCGCTTTTTTATGGTCTTCCGCAGGCACCACAACCCAGCGAACCAATGGAGAATAAGCATGCTAAAGATTGCAATAGTGGGCATGGGCAACATTGCCAATTTACATATTCAGGCATTTTTGCAATTTCCTGAACGCGGCAAAATTGTCGCCGTTGTTGATGTTTATCCTGACAAAGCCCGCGATAAATTACAGCGTTATGGCCTGCAGGATGTGCGCGTTTACAGCGATCATCATGAGATGCTGGCAGAAGGCGCAGATATTGATGTCGTTGATGTCTGCACCCCGCCCTATGTGCACGCAGAAAACACCATTGCGGCGCTGCAGGCAGGAAAACATGTGTTATGCGAAAAGCCAATGGCGGCATCACTTGAAGAGTGCGATGCCATGATTGCGGCGCAAAAGGCCAGCGGAAAGGTCCTTTCCGTGGTGGCACAGAACCGTTTTACCGATGCCTTCTGGCGCTTAAAAGCCGCTGTTGATTCGGGGCTGGCAGGAAAAATCTGTCACGCACAGGTCGATTCATTATGGTGGCGCGGCCACTCTTATTATGACCTGTGGTGGCGTGGCACCTGGGAGAAAGAAGGCGGCGGTTGTACGCTTAATCATGCGGTGCACCATATCGATGCCATGCAGTGGATGCTCGGTGCCCCCAGTGAAGTGGTTGCCATGATGGGCAACGTGGCCCACGACAACGCCGAAGTCGAGGATCTCAGCGCCGCTATTTTCCGCTTTCCAAATGGAACGCTTGCGCAGCTAACGGCCTCGGTTGTGCATCACGGAGAAGATCAAAAAATCATTCTTCAGGGTGAAAAAGCGCGCCTCTCTGCGCCCTGGAAAACCGTGGCTAACCAGGCCGCTGAGAATGGCTTTCCTGAAAAAGATAACAATATTGCTCTGGAAAGCGAGCTGGAGCGCTTATATGCCGATGTGCCACCTCTGAACTGGACGCTGCATGCCGGGCAGGTGAATGACTTTTTCTGCGCCATTGAGCAACAGCGCGCGCCATTAATCGATGGCGAGCAGGGTAAACGGTCGCTGGAATTAATTACCGCCATTTATAAATCGGCCATCACCAAAAGTACGGTCTCGCTGCCTATTCCAGAGGATGACGCCTTCTATTGCACCGGCGGGCTGATTGCCAGTGCGCCCCATTTCTACGAAAAGCAGGCTTCAGTGGATAACTTCGCTGATGTCGACGACATCCCGTTGGGTAAAAATTTTGCGTGAGGAAACAACCATGAATAAAAAGGATGGCATGAATTACGCGCCGAAAGGCAAGCCGCAGCACGTAGTTAATCCAGGCGAGTTTATCTTTGCCGCCACCGGGCTCGATCATGGACATATTTATGCCATGTGCAATGGCCTTACCGAGGCCGGTGCAACCCTGAAGTGGGTTTATGACGCGGATGCGGCCAAGGTCGATAAATTCGTCCAGCAGTTTCCGCAAGTACAGATTGCCGATTCACTCGATACGATCCTGGCCGATCGGCAGGTGCAACTGGTGGCAGCGGCGGCGATCCCGTCACAGCGCTGCGCGCTGGGGCTGAAAGTGATGGAGGCGGATAAAGACTACTTTACCGACAAGGCCCCGCTTACCACCCTGGAACAGTTGGAAGATGCCAGAGCGATGTGTGTCAAAACCGGCCGTAAATATGCGGTTTATTACAGTGAGCGTCTGCATGTGGAAAGTGCGGTATTCGCCGGGCAACTGGTTGAACAAGGCGCAATTGGCCAGGTCGTCCAGACACTGGGTACGGGTCCACATCGGGAAGGCACGGGCCGACCAGACTGGTTCTACCAGCGTCGTTATTTTGGCGGCATCCTGTGTGATATCGGCAGCCACCAGATAGAGCAGTTCCTGTATTACACCGGCAACCGCGATGCCACGGTGGTCGCCAGTCAGGTCCGCAATTTCAGTCATCCTCTCCACCCGCAGTTTGAAGATTTCGGTGAGGCAATGCTGGCGGGTGAAAACGGCGCGACGGGTTATTTTCGCTGTGACTGGTTTACACCTGATGGCTTATCAACGTGGGGTGACGGACGCATGACGTTACTTGGCACCGAAGGATATATCGAAATCCGCAAATACACCGATCTGACGCGCGATGAGCAGGACGTGGTGTACCTCGTCAATAATGACGGCGAATTTCGTTACAGCGTTTCTGGCACCGTGGGGTTTCCGTTTTTCGGCCAGTTAATTAATGACTGTCTGCATCGCACTGAACAGGCTATGACGCAAGAACATGCATTTAAAGCCGCCGAATTATGCATTAAAGCACAGATGTTAGCTAACGCGGGATAACCTACCGCTGACCGACTTTATTTCCACTTCTGTCTATAACAGTGACGGCAGCATCGTGTACCTCTGCCGTTATAAAACACCTACCAGAACAGGAATTTTATCGATGGTTAACCCCACTCAACGTCGCGTAGGTTATGGCGTAGCAATCGGCTACGGCTTAACGGATTTATTTGGCGGAGGCGCTTTTGCCGTTATCGGTGCCTGGCTGTTATTTTTTTACACCACTTATTGCGGATTATCGGTATTTGAAGCGGGATCTATATTTGCCATTGCCCGCGTTATCGATTCTGTTTTAAGCCCGATAATGGGTTACATCACCGATAATTTCGGCAATACATGGGCGGGGCGTAAATTTGGCCGCCGCCGCTTCTTTTTATTAATTTCGTCACCCTTGATGCTGCTGTATGGCGCACTGTGGGTGACGGATATGAGCTACTGGTATTATCTCGGGACGTACCTCACTATTGAATTACTCTCTGCAATGGTGCTGGTCCCGTGGGAAACCCTGTCATCAGAGATGACCAACCGCTTTAGCGAGCGTACGCGTCTGTCCGGCGTGCGCCTGATGTTCTCTTCGCTCGGGAGTTTCCTGGCTGTCTCCGTGCCGGGGCTGATCATGACCTACACCGGCAAAGATAACGCCATCACTTACACGCTGACGGGGATCATTTTTTCGGTCATTTATTGTGTTGCCGTCTTTATTACCTGGCTCACGACCTGGGAAGCGAAAGATATACAGACCGGGCAACCTGATGAGGTCCACCCGGCCAGGAAAGGTCATTTCCTGGCGCATTTTAAATATTTGTTTGTGGACCTGATTTCATCATTCAAAATCCGAGCCTTTCGCCAGCATCTGATGATTTATATCTGCTCATTTACCGCGATGGATGTCTTCCTGGCCGTTTTTACCTACTTCGTGATTTACGGTCTGAAACAGGACGCCTCACTCGCTTCTCTGTTACTGAGCAACATGATGTTTATGTCTATCCCGGGTACGTTTGTATTTATGATGCTGTTAGGCCGGTTAAATATGACGCCCTCAACCGCACTGAGAATTTCCTATCTCAGTATTCTGGCGATCTTATTCTTTCTGTTTGCCGTTTATCTCTGGCACTGGCAGGTACCGGCCCTTCTGTTCAGCGCAATATTTCTTTTTATGGGCATCGCCCGTGCCGGGTTGTTCTACATTCCCTGGAACATCTACAGTTTTATTCCTGATATTGATGAGATGGTCACCTGCAAGCGTCGGGAGGGAATCTTTGCTGGCGTAATGGTGTTAACCCGTAAAAGCTCCGTCGCCATTGCCATCTTTATGATTGGGGTCGTCCTGCAGGAAAGCGGTTTTACGAAAGGAAATGGCGCCCAACCCGAGAGTGCGATTAATGCCATTGTGGTATTGATGGTGTTTGTGTCTGGCACACTACTGGCCATCAGTTTCTGGCTGACCTATAAGTTCAAGCTGACCCAGAGCAGTCACAGGTTGCTCATCAAAGAAGTCGCACGTCGTAAGCTTGGCGGCGCACCCAAAGACTGCGATGCAGAAACGCGCAAAGTGATCAAATCGCTGACCGGGTATGAATATGACGAAGTCTGGGGCGTCACGCCGGCGAAAAAAACCAATGATACCGCCGTGAATTCACCCCTGTAGGCGGAGGGTGACGGATGAAGTTCAACCCGCCTGCCAGTGGGTTACGCATCCGTTAACCGTTAAAGCGGCGATCGGAATAGTGCGACGCCAGTAAAGACAAAGTTGAAATTCAGTGAGCCATCCAGGGGTTAACAATCTGGCTTACGAGCGAACAATTCATCTCTGCCTTCTGGCCGTAACCTTAAGCGGTGCCCGGCATTAAGAAAATAACGCCTGTTCTGCGGGCGCGGATCTTTCGATAACTCACTCCAGCCCAGCCTTAACGTCGGATAACGGGCACGGCGCGCCCACCTCGTCGCTTTTCCTTTGCACCCTTTTTACACCGCATCAGATTTTTTTTACGCCACTTTTACACGCCGGGCGCTTAAATCTACAGCACCGGGCGCAGATGCGTCCATGTACAAGGAAGCCGTTGATGAAATGCGTGAATGCGTCCTCTTTCCTGCCGGTTTGTGGTGATGCCGTGGTGGCGGATCTTGCCGAGCAGCAGCGCCTTCGCCTGATGTCTCCCCGTAAATGGTTCAGAGAGACGATGGAGGTTAATACCGATCCGGCCATGCTCAACCCGCGGCTGATTGCCCAGTGGCTGGGTGCGGCGATCCCTGATGCGCGCTTTCTGACGCTGGCCCTGAACAGCAGTCTCTGTTTTGGGCTTTATCGCCATGCTCGCCAGATTGGCTTTGCGCGCGTGATCACCGATATGGCCGAAACCTGGATAATACAGGACCTGTTTATCTCGCCGGAATATCGCTATGTCGGGCTGGGCTCCTGGCTGCTGCACTGCTGTCTGACGCATCCCGGTGCCAGTGGCTGCCAGCGCATTATTGCCCTGAGTGACAGCGCCCCGGCTTTTCTGGAACGTAACGGGTTTATTTGTCATGACGCGCTGCCGGGCATTTATCTCAGGACGGTTTCACCTGATGGCCTGGGTGATTCGGTGCGTGCTGATCGCACCCAACACCATTAAGCGAACAGGACGCCTTGCCATGTGCGGCCTGCTGCAGTTTCTCATCCGACCTCCACACGACGACTGTTGGACATCGGGCACGGCGACTGATGCCCTGCCCGCCCATAAGGAAAACACCATGTCAGGTTTTATCCTGGTATCACACAATCATTCACAACGTTCCACCCTGTCCGCTATTTATGAAGGTCTTCTTTCCCGCCACGGCGGACTCTGGATCAGCTGGGATGGCGAGACGGCGGTTCTGCCTCCTGATGCGCCGAGGCCGCTGAACGCTCAGCAGAAAGGCGCTTATGCAACCCTGACCTTTCCTCTGTCCAGGGACGAGGTGAATGAAGGTTATCACCAGTATGTTCATAAAGGGATGTGGCCGGTTTTCCACCAGCGTCCGGACCTGGCCCGCTTCTCTGCTGACGGCTATCGGGAATATAAAAAAATTAACGAAGCCTACGCACAGGTCATCAGTGAAAACGCCATGCCCGACGACGCCATCTGGATACAGGATTACCACCTGTTAGGCTGCGCCCACTACCTTCGAGAGGCCGGACTGACCAACCCGGTGGGCTTTTTCCTGCATCAACCTTTTCCCTCGGGCAAGATGTTTGAGGCGATTCCCGACTGGCGCTGGCTCACAGAATCGCTGCTGTGCTGTGACCTGATTGGCTTTCAGACCGTTCAGGACATGAACAACTTTATCGTCTGGCTGGAGAGCGAATGTCGTACCGAGCGCCTGAGTATTGACAGCATTCGCGTGCAGGGACGGATTGTGAAGCTCGGTGTCTTTCCTGTCGGGATTGATCTTGATGATGTGCGCTGTCTGCGTGACAGCAACAGCTGTGCCTTTATGGAAATGCAGTGCCGTGAAAGCTTAGCGGAAAACACCGTACTGAGCGGCGGCCATCTTGATGAAAGCGCCGGACTGCCTTACCGCATCAGCGCGATAGAAGTGCTGCTGCGCAAACATGCGGTTTATCAAAAAAATATTACCCTGCTACAGCTGGCACCGCACGCTGCGGGCTACGCAGACCGGGCACCGGGCATCGCGCACACGTTAGAAACCCTTTGCGGCGAATTTAACGGCGTACACGGCATGATGAACTGGTATCCCGTTAACTGTCTGACTCATGCCTACAGCCGTGAGGAACAGGCGGGCATTTACCGCGCCTCACGCGTAGCCCTGGTCACGCCGCTGATGTCGGGAATGAGTTTAATGGCAAAAATGTATGTGGCGCTGCAGGACCCGGATAACCCAGGCGTGCTGATTCTGTCGCAGTTTGCTGGCGCGGCAGAGCAAATGGACGGTGCGCTTATCGTCAATCCTTACGATCCGGATGCCATGGCCGATGCCATTCACAGCGCCCTGCAGATGCCATTGCGTGAACGGCGACATCTGCATGCGCGCCTGATGAAGGGCTTGCATCTGCATGACAGCCATCACTGGGCACAGGCATTTTTGTCGATGCTGAACGGCATGCCGGTGATCCCTGGCCCGGTCATGTCAGCCGTGCCCAACTTGCGCCTGGGCAGCAGCCGGGTTCGCTACTGAGGTTGTCGCCCTCCGCAGCGCCATTACGCAGGTCGGCGGTGACGCCAGAGCACCACCGCCGCAACCCTGCGCAGGACAGGGCCCTTTTCATCCGGCCCTGTCGCCCGATAACGGCCTAAGGCAGATAGAACATGGACTGTAATGGTTCGCTGACCGGGCTGTTATCCGCATTCGTCACCATCACATCCTGCATGGATGCCCACCAGCGCTGGCACACCGCCGTCTGCGCCACCGCCTGCCAGCGCGCCTCTGATTCGATCTCCACGCTGGCAAAGAGCAGGTGGCGCGTCGTATCCAGCCAGATGGCATAGTGATGCGCACCGTGCGCTTTAAGCGTTTGTTCCAGCTCAGGCCAGATGGGCGAATGACGGCGCAGATACTCATCGTGGCAGTCCGGATGCACCTGCATCACAAACGCCTTACGCAACATCACTGCGCACCGCCTGAAGCGCCGCCTGCCAGGGCTTGACATTAAAGCGTTCACCCAGCGCGATTAACTGCGCCGTCGTGATGCTCTGACGTATGCCGCCCATCGACAGGGCTTTCACGACCACCTCAGACGACTTCTCGGCGGTATCGATCAGGCCGAAGGTGTCATCCAGCGTCGGTCCTGCACCAAAGATCCCGTGGAACGGCCACATGACCAGGCTGTGAGTGGCCATTTCGTCAGCGGTCGCCTGACCGATGCCATCCGTGCCGGGCACCATCCAGGGCAGAACCCCGACGCCATCCGGAAACACCACCAGGCATTCGGTACTGCCTTCCCACAGCAGGCGAGTGAAGCGCGCGGCGTCGAGGTTGACGACATAGCTCAGCGCCATAAAGTTTGTGGCATGGCAGTGCATAATCACCCTGTCGGCCCCTTGCGTAACGCGTTTGCGTACAGCGTGCGACTGGAAATGGGACGCCAGTTCTGATGTCGGCATTCCACCGTTACTCAGCCCCCAATGGATGCGATACGACAAGCCTTTGTCATCCACCTGCAACAGGACCAGGCTGTCCGCGGCATCAAGCTGAACGTTGCGAAAGAACTTGCCCGAGCCCGTGACCAGAAACCAGTCGTTGGCCAGGTCCGGGACAGGCTGACTTAACTCAACGCAGCGCGGCTGCGCGTAAAAATCGGCAGCAAAAGGTGCTACCTCTTCCGGTAACAGGCGCAGGCTGACATTGCCGCCATTACGCTCATCCCAGCCTTTCAGCCACATATCACTGGTGACTTTTACCATCCCCTGCACAAACCCAGCGTTCAAAATAGTTTGCATAGCCTTTTCCTTAGCGTTGACGCAATGTGTGGTGTTCATAGTGACGAACCTCGCTCAGCCAGCTGGCATCGGCCGGCACATCATGGCGCAGGCACCAGGCTTCCCAGACCGCCTGCCACGGCAGAGATTTTTGCTCTTCCAGCAGTGCCAGACGCGCGGTGTAATCCCCTTCACGTTCCAGCGCTCTGAGCTGATCGCTCGGTTCCAGCAGGGCACGCAACAAGGCTTTTTTGGTATTGCGTGTGCCAATCACCCAGGCGGCAATGCGGTTGATTGAGGCGTCAAAAAAGTCGAGACCGATATGCACTTTATCGAACAGCTTCTGGCGTGCGATTTCATGAGCAATGGCCTGGGTTTCATCATCCAACAGGACCACATGATCGCTGTCCCAGCGCACCGGACGGCTGACGTGCAACAGCAGCCGCGGAACAAACAGCATCGCTGTCGAGATTTTGTCGGAGATCACTTCGGTAGGATGGAAATGGCCCGCATCCAGTGTCAGCGCAATCTGGCGACTGGCGGCGAAGCCCAGGCAGAATTCGTTGGAGCCTACCGTATAACTCTCTGCACCGATGCCAAACAGCTTGCTTTCAACCGCATCGATATGGTGTTGCGGGTTGTAGTTTTCGCTGATAATCGCATCCAGTGAGCTGGCCAGACGCTGGCGCGGTGCCGCACGATCGACCGTGAGATCTTTCATCCCATCCGGTACCCAAATATTCATAACGGAAGGCGTGCCAAGCTGCTCACCAAAGTAAGCCGAAATGCGGCGGCTGGCTTTGCAGTGATCGATCCAGAACTGACGGATGCCCGCATCGGCGTGCGCCAGCGTGAAACCCTCCGCACTGTGCGCATGGGAAAAACAGGTCGGGTTAAAATCCAGCCCGAGGTTGTTTTGCTTTGCCCATTCGACCCAGTGACGGAAATGCTGCGGTTCAATTGCGTCGCGCTCAACCGGCTGATCACTTTCCAGATAGATAGCATGCAGATTGACTCTTTTCGGGCCGGGAATTAACGACATGGCTTTATCCAGATCGGCACGCAGCTCAACCGCATTGCGCGCCCGGCCGGGATAATTGCCAGTTGCCTGGATACCGCCCGTCAGCTTGCCGTTGGGATTTTCAAATCCACGCACGTCGTCGCCTTGCCAGCAGTGCATGGAGACCGGGATCTCATCCAGTTGCGTCATTACCTGGTCGACATCGACGCCAATGGCAGCGTAACGGTGTTTAGCCAGCTCAAAAGCCTGTTCAATCAGCTTTGTCATAAGCACATTCCTTAGCGGGTTGGCACAGCGCGGCGAAGCGAGCCTGATGGGCTGCAAAGGCGCTGTGATTCTGCGGAGTAAAAGTTTCTAACGGGAAATTACGGCTGATACAGCGGCGGACTTCAGCGACGTCGCGCAGTTCTCCCAGCGCAATCAGCTGGCAGCCGACATTGCCGAGCGTGGAGGCCTCAACCGGCCCCGCCAGCACCGGCAACTGGCAGGCATCGGCGCACAGCTGGTTCAGCAGCGGGTTCTGGCTGCCGCCGCCGACAACATGCAACTGGCGTAATGGCGTGCCGCACAACTGGCTGAGCTCCCCCATCGTCTTACGGTAGAGCAGCGCCAGGCTGTCAAAAATCGTGCGGGCCAGTGCGGCGTCGGTATGCGGGACCGGCATTGCCTGTTCTGCACAGGCATGTTGAATGGCCTGCACCATATTTTCAGGATTGATGAATCGGGCATCGTTGGGATTGATCAACGCCTGGCAGGCTGGTTGACGGGCGGCGGCGTCAATCAACGCGCACAAATCGTGGATGCCGCGTTCCGAGCAGACGCGCTGCAGCAGCCATAATCCCATAATGTTTTTCAGTACCCGGTAGCCTTCCGCGCCGCCTTCATTGGTGACGTTGGCATTCATCGCCGCGTCACACACACAGGGTTGCAGGCTTTCAATCCCCATTAGCGACCAGGTACCCGAACTGAGGTAGGCGGTGTTGTCCGCCAGGAGCGGCGTCGCCAGAACGGCGCTGGCCGTATCGTGGGTGGCCACGGCGATGACCGGAATCGGTTTGCCGCTCGCACTGATAAAGTGACCAACCCTGTTGCCCGGAGGCTGGGGTTTACCGAACCACGCGGGATCGACGCCCGCCCAGGCCAGCAGGTCAGTATCCCACTCACCGCTGTGGATGTTCAGCAACTGCGTCGTGGTGGCATTGGTGTATTCCCAGTTCATCACGCCCGTCAGACGATAATGTAGGTAGTCCGGGATCATCAGCGCATGTTTGACCCGCGCCTGCCAGTCCGGCTGTTGCAGATGCAGAGCACGCAGCTGATATAAGGTATTAAAAGGCAGGAACTGAATACCGGTACGTTGATAAATGGCCTGCTGTCCCAGGTCATCGATGGCCTGTTTCATCAGGCCTTCGGTGCGCGGGTCCCGGTAGCTCACCGCCTCACCGACGCGTGCTCCTTCGGCATCCAGTAACACCAGATCCACGCCCCAGGTATCAATGCCGATGCTGTCGGGCACAATGCCCTCTTCATCCAGTTGCGCCAGTCCAGCCCGGATCTCGTGCTCCAGCCTGTCCAGATCCCAGCAGTCATAGCCGGCCTGGCAAACGCGTTGATTGGTAAAGCGGCGCACTTCGCGCAGCCTGAGCTGCTGGCTGGTGGCCGTCCACTGTGCAAGCATCACACGTCCGCTCGATGCGCCTAAATCAATCGCCACACTATTACGCATGCTCATCGCCTGTTCTTCCTGAAATGACATGGCGACAGGATACGCAGCGCGCCCTGCTGTCACCTTAGCGGCACTGCCAGCCGGTTAGCGGCACTGGCAGGGTGACAAAGGTGTTCGTGAGGAAGCTCACAGAACTCCCTAACGGCAGAGTTGTGAGCTTTCCCGCATTTTTATCAATCACTTAAGCGATCTTGAAAATTTCACGCATTTCCTGCGCTGCGCGGTTCAAAATTCAAGGTAAGCTGCACATCGCCTGCGTAGACTCGGTTGCAGTTTTGTTAAACGAGGGCGAATCATGACTGTTCTGCATAGTGCTGATTTCTTTCCGGCTGGCGATTACGCCATTGCCATTGAGCCGCGTGTGCCCCAGCAGGCGTTTCCTGAACATCACCATGATTTTCACGAAATTGTGCTGGTCGAACAGGGTTCAGGCATTCATGTGTTCAATGGTCAGGCGCAGACATTAAGCGCCGGTTGCGTCTGCTTTGTGCGCGATCACGATCGTCATCTGTATGAGAAAACCGACAACCTGTGCCTGACGAACGTGCTGTATCGCAGTCCGGTGGCGTTTCGTTTTCTGTCGGGCTTACAGGCGTTGCTGCCCCTGGAGGATGACCGTGGGTGCGCGTCTCACTGGCGGATTAATCAAAAAGCGATGGCGCAGGCCCTGCTCCTGGTGGAACAGATGACGCCGCAGGCGGTATGGTCGCTGGAGCGTCAGGCGCATCAGGAAAGGCAGTTTTTACAGTTACTCGTACTGCTGCGTGAAGCGGCGCACAACCCCAACGCGCAGGATCAGGAAGCCAGGCTGCACCGGTTGCTAGACTGGTTGAATGATCACTACAGTGAGGAGATTAGCTGGGAAGCACTGGCCGAGCGCTTCTCGCTGTCACTGCGTACACTGCATCGCCAGATGAAGCAGCAAACCGGTAGCACGCCACAGCGATATCTTAACCGGCTGCGTTTATTGCAGGCTCGCCACCTGCTGCGTCACAGCGATATGCGCATAACGGACATCGCCTATCAGTGTGGATTCGGTGACAGTAACCATTTTTCTACCCTGTTCAGACGGGAATTTGGCTGCGCGCCCCGAACGGAGCGCCAGCCTATGTGGTAAGCGGAGCATTAACTATGTCACTGATCCTGTCACGTAAGGACTACTTCCCGGCCAGCAACTTGCCCATTGCTGTGGCTGAACGTATGCCACAGCCCTCCTTTCCGCCGCACCAGCATACTTTCAGCGAGATCGTTATCGTCTGGCGCGGCAATGGCCTGCATATCCTTAACGATCGCCCGTGGCTGATTACCTGCGGCGATGTTTTTTATATTTGCGACAGCGACTGCCATAGCTATGACAGCGTGCACGATCTGGCCCTTGATAACATTCTGTATTGCCGGGACCGTTTTCATCTTGCGCTTGACTGGGGCCAGTTGCTACCGCCCCAACAAGAAACCATGCCCAGTGGCTGGCGGCTCACGACTCGTGGTATGACGCTGGCACGGGGCGTCATTAGCCAGCTGGAGCGCGAGAGCCGCAAAAGTGATGCGCTCTCCGTGCAACTGTCCGAGGCGCTTTTTTTGCAGCTGGCGCTGATTTTACGTCGCCATGGTTATGCTCCCGAACGTGCCGGCTCCCTGCCTGAAGGCGAGCAACTGGATCGGCTGATGTCGGCACTGTTAGTGGACATCAGTCGCCCCTTGAATCTGGCAGACTTTTGCGAGCAGCATCAGCTGAGTGAACGCTCGCTTAAGCAGCTGTTCCGCCAGCAAACCGGCATGACAATTGGCCACTATTTACGTCAGTTACAGCTGTGTCAGGCCAAACATTTATTGCGCACCCAGTCCGGTTTAATCAGCGAGATTGCGGCGCAGTGTGGGTTTGACGACAGTAACTATTTTTCTGTGGTATTTACGCGAGAAACCGGCCTGACACCCAGTGCCTGGCGGCAGCGCTTTCTGCCACAACGCCTGCGCACCGATAATGAAAAAGCCTGACGTCAGCGTCAGGCCTGATTTCTTTTGTTTCAGGAAGCCATGCCAAGCCCGACGATGTTAGCCGCGATAATGATAACCACACAGCCAATCGATAACACCCGAACCGGACGGCGTCCCACGTCCTTCCACTCTTTCAGCACCAGCCCTACCACGCCGCCACACAGCACATACAGACTCATGTGCAGCATCCAGCTGACAAAGTCATACTGCGGCGGGATTTTGGCGTGTCCCCAGGCATAGAAGAAAAACTGCAAATACCACATGGTTCCACCCAGAATGGCGAAGGCGATATTGGCGAACAGTAGCGGTTTCGCGATGGAAAAGTCCTGCCGCACAGACAGCTCTGGCTTCAGCGCCAGGCGCATAAAACAGTACGCCAGGTTAATCACCGCCCCGCCGCCCATGATGACCACATAGCTGGGTAACGCCACGTAAAGAGGATTAATGCCCAGGCTGGCGGCCGCCTCATGCATGGGTTTCGCCGCATCCATTGCGAACGACATCCCGGCTGAAAAAATGCCGCAGATGACGGCCAGCACCAGGCCTTTCTTCAGGTTGAACTCTTCCGCGTTAATCCCTAGCGCTCGCTCTTTCAGTAACCCCGCACGCGAGACGATGGCCACGCCCACCAACGCCACCAGCACGCCGAGCAGCGTCATGCGGCCGCCGGGCGAGTTGAACAGCTCGACGAACCGGCCCTGCAGCAGCGGCGTCATCAAGGTGCCGACAACAAGCGTAATCCCAATCGCGATCCCGATGCCCATCGACATGCCCAGATAGCGCATGGTGAGCCCGTAGTTAATATTGCCCACGCCCCACATGGCACCGAACAGAAACACCGGCAGCAACTGCGAGGCGCTGAAGCTGGTGTAATAAGCGCAGAAGTTTGGCAGCAGTACCGCACTGACCGCCCATGGCAAGATCAGCCACGACATCACACCGCCCACCGACCACATGGTTTCCCATGACCACTTTTTCACCTGCTTAAACGGAGCATAAAAACAGGCGGCACTGGCGGCCCCCACCAGATGCCAGAAAATACCTGCAATAATGGCGCTGTTCATTGTTATTCCTTTTTCAGGTTGAGGCCAAACAGGAAACCGATTTTTCCCGATTAGCAGCAGTCTAGAGGGAGCTGCTTTCTCTCAGCCTTTGAATGGCTGCCGGGAAAATAAAGTGGCTGGCAAAATTCAGTGAGTCGTCAACATAAGGATCACAAATTCGCATTTGCCGATCTTTCGCAGGCTGTTAATTATAAGTTATTTATTATTCGGGTAATTTTCCTTTTTTGTTAAGTGGAACCGCAAAACCATCACGTCACTGCCGGGATGCCCTTTAACGTGGCATTCACATCAAGTGACGCAGCTTCTGACTGCCTCGCAGCGTGAACGGCAGACGCGAGCACATGCGCGGGCCAGAGAATGAACAACGGTATGGGTAGTCAGGAGGGAGAAATCAGGTGTGCGGTGGTCAGCGCGGTTTATTCGCGGGCTGTCTGTCGCGACAGGACAGGGTTTTCTCTCGTCATCGCATCAAACAGGTTTATGGCACCGCGGACAGCCACAGCAGATAGTGCGCCCCGGTGTTGAACGCGGTCTTCACACGTAAGTTCTGCACGTCAGGTTTACAGGATTAAACAGCGCGAGGTTTCGGATAGATGGCATCGGGTATTTTTACCCGATGCCATGAAAAGCAGAGAAAGCCATTGCTGACATGCACATTTTATTCTGTTCACCGTGCGTCATCTTAACGAAATTACACGCCTTACGCGTCCGTTGAAAAATCGCGCCTGCGTGTCATCCCAGCCTTAAGCGAAGGAGAAAACATCATTAAAAAAGCGTTTCGCTAATACACATTTCCTCGACCCGAATAATATTCGCCACAGGAAACCCGGCCATATCGTCGCGGAACGCCTGGCTGCGCATATATTGCTCATTCAGATGTTGAACATGACATCCCTCCGGTAAGGTGACCACAGCCATCACCTGATTTTGCTGGTCATTCCCCCCCAGAAACACATTGTCCACCTCTATGCCAAATTTCAGCAAACTGACCCTGTGTTTTGGCCAGCACTGTCTGAAATACTCCACAGCGCTCGCTTTATCCTTCAGTGTATAAATTCTTAACTGCTTCATGAGACCACGCCTCGCTGTCATGACCGGGAAATGAGGAGCCATAGTAAGAAACGGCGTTGGCAAAATTTATGCAAAAAAGCACATCTACGCTTTGCTTACATTTTGCTGTGACGGGTTTCGGGCGCTAAAACCTCAACCAGCGTGACGTTGGATAACAACGGTGCCTGCGTCTGGTAGCGAGTCGGCATGGCGTCGTTCCCCTGCTGTTTCTTAATATGATTAAATCGTGTGCGATACATGGTTAAAGGCGCGAACATGCCACAGACGCATCCTGGGCTGTCAGGGCCGCAGGGGTGACAGAAACGCGCTAAGCTGGATAACACCTGAACAGGGTGCCTGAGATAAAGACATTTAAGCCGAAAGGATAAGGAAGAAGATGAACGAGGTGACCCGAGTACCAGATGGTACTTTGTATGATGCAAACCATGATGAACGCATTCTTCAACGCCGGGGGCTCGCTAAGATGCTTTGTTATGACTATAACCTGAGTCGGCCTGATAATAATGAAACACGCCTTGCGCTGCTCACCCGGCTGCTTAAAAAGTGTGGCAGCAATCCCGTTATCGAACCCCCTTTTTACTGCGACTATGGCGTTAACATTACGATTGGCGACAATTTTTACGCTAACCATAATCTTATTATTCTTGATGGGGCTGACGTGGTGATCGGTGATAACGTCTTTCTCGCACCCAACGTCGGTATTTATACCGCAGGCCATCCTCTGGATGCCGAACGCCGAAATCAGGGACTGGAATACGCGAGCCCTGTGACCATCGGCAATAATGTCTGGATTGGTGCGGGTGTCAGCATTATTCCGGGCATAACAATAGGTAACAACGTTGTCATCGGGGCGGGAAGCGTAGTGGTCAAGGATATTCCGTCAGGCGTTCTGGCGGTGGGTAATCCTTGCCGCGTCGTGCGTGAAATAACCGAAAATGATCACGCCCGCACCTCATTTTGACAGGAGGAGCTTGTAACCCGCTGCGCCTCAGTAGAATGGTCAGCCATCAGGCTGGACGCTTTCCGCCTTTTCAGCGCGACGCGAGTCGATTCATTTGACTCAGCAGTGCGCCCAACCCTGGGCGCTGGCTCTGCATTTACTTTACATGCAGAGCCGCTAAGTCAGTCCGCTTTGTGACAAAGCGGATTTGCACCAGTCAATGATGAGCGCTGTCAGGGCATTCCGTTGAGACGCCATTCAGCCCCTCAGTCTCGTGAGAAAACGATTTGAAATGCTGCTGGTCGTCAATTTTCACAACATACAGTGAATCAAAATCTGCCGAGGGCCAGTCAGGGATCTGCCCGGCATCACCTCCCGTTTTTTCAACCAGCGTTCGGGCTGCCGTGACCAAATTTTTATGTTCCCAGGCGATAAATGTCAGCGGAACCTGTTTTTCTGAAAGCAGGTCAGAGACCAGTTTACCCGGTTTGTCAGCGTGAAAACGAAGTATCACAGGCTTCGAAATCTGGACCGCCAGGGGAATAATGGTGGAAAGTGGGCGCAGTGAACTTCCTGTTTTATCCTCTTTAGGTGCAGAAGCATAAAGCGCATCCGGGTTTCCATAGCGGCTAAGCAACACAGCAGGAAGCTTCAGGGCGCGGTTCAGCCCTTTGCAGGTCAGTTGCCCACTGGTGTTATCGGGTTTCTCCCCATGACGGAAGAAAACATACGTGCTGTCCGCGTCGGCACTCAATGGGATCATGATGGTCAGTCCAAACAGCAGCACAAAAATTTTCTTCATCCGTATTTCCTGTCAGCGTTAAAAACAGATCTCATAGCTTATTTTATGCTCATCTATGATGGCAACGCGTAAATGACAGGTATTTAGTGAATTGCAGAATCTGGACCTTAAAAGCTTCTTTTACTGGCGATGCAACAATTTGCTCTTTGGTTTACGCTCTTTGAATTCCAGGCAAATGTAGGCCTGTTCATTTCACCAGGGCCGCCTCCCTTCCTGAAAGCGTAACGCGCCACACCCAGCTGAAACCACATGCTTAACTTCTGCAATGACTTTCACCTCTGACGCTGGAAAAGTCTGGTCATCACTAAATGTTGGTCTTGCTTTTCTTCCACTAACCCTGATGGTTACATTAGGCAGCTTTAGTGCCGGAAAGCTCAATAGCCTGTTCGGCCCTTTTAGGCTGATAGCCGGATGTTATGGGCTCTACGCTGCAGGATTCGCAGGACTCATGATACTAAATGAAAATGCATACTACTGGCAGATCGCGCTTTGCTTTCCGCCTCTCGGCCTTGCTGCCGGCATCATTACGCCAGTCGCTACAGCAGCAGTCATGAATGCTGTTGTCAAAGAACAATCGGGACGTGCTGCCGGTGTACTCAATGCCAGCCGGCAAGCTGGTTCTGCGCTGGGCGTCGCCATCTTTGGTGGTCTCCTTGGTGATATAAAAACCCTCGCAGAGAATCTAGATACAGCTATTTATATCGGTATCGCTTTCTCACTTCTTGGCGGCCTGGTATGGATCATTTGCATGGACAGACATTCTGCCTCTGTAAAAACTTAAAAAATCTGATTATTGAGATAATGTCCGCTTTATATGAGAAACGGACATTGACTTATATAACGTCCTACTCAGAACACCACTATGTATCAATAATCAATTAAATAAATTCTGCTAAATAAACCGGAACTACGGCTTCATAAAAATATTCTTTCGAGTAAGCAGCAACGTCCCGCTTGATTAAGGATAGCGTTGCATCGACCCGTTGAACTCGCAGCACGAGGCGGACTTTAGAAGGGGAACGGTTCGCTTTGAGCGAGAAGCGAAAGATAACTATTCCCTGCATATAGCCACGATAATGTCCTTTTACAGGTCTATAGAAGCCATGGCGATTCAGTTATTAAGGGTTGTGCGTCTTTTCTATAGATATTTAACTGGCGTCTACAAAGTAGCCTTTTACAACGGATTGATTTTAATGCAGTAAGTGTTTCCCTTATACAGATACTGCATCAGTGAGACGCCACCCGCACTCTTTAACTTAAAGGTGTTGCCAAAAATTCCGGGCGCTGTTCGGCCAGCAATGTAAACCCGGTTACTTCCGGATACAGCTCACGGCTGAGGGTATCTGGCAACATCAATTCTGTAAAACTCCAGGCCACTGCGATGCTGATACCGGCCACGGACAGTATGTCAGGATGACTTTCTCGCAGCTCGTTCTCCAGCGTCTGCCATGCACCATGAAGTTGTTGAGTTACCCGATTCAACCAGGGCTGATACTGTTTTTCTTCCGGCCTGAGACGCTGTTCGTACACAATCTGCACCGCTTTTTCGCAGGCTGCCAGGGCGAAGCCGGTAAGATGCAGATCCCGGAGTTCTTCCACTCCGGACTTTGCTGTGGGTGCAGTCGAATGACCGCAATATCTCTCAAGGTAATGAATGATTAGTGTGGAGTCGATCAGCACCTGATTATCATCTGTGATAAGCGTTGGAACTTTGACAGCCGGATTAATTTTCGTTAAGACATCAAAATCGCCGAATACCGAAAGCGGTCGATGCTCGAATTGAATACCCAATACTTTCATGTAAATAGCAACCCGTCTGACATAGGGTGAATCCAGCATTCCGATCAGGATCATGGCTCTACCTCATATTATGTTGATTAACAAAATCAATTAACTGTGCGGCGACAGGCAAGGGAGCATCTTCCATTAAAAAGTGTCCGGCCTGTTCATAGATATGCAGCGTGGAAGAGACGATGTCGCGCTGCAAACGCCTTCCATACTCAACGGGTTGCCATTCATCTTCGGCGCCCCATAAAACCTGCACAGGCAGCCGGAGTTGCGGCAATTTTTCTGCAAAGTCACTGGTGTAACAGGCATTATAGTGCGCAACCTGATGCTGGTAAAATGAAGGTTGCCCTACCACACCACAAAGCGGTGCGAGATAACTTTCCAGCCGCTGCTCTGTCATCAGATGCTTATTAAAAACAGCCATCTTTAACTGGCGAGACATCGCGCGGTAATGCTCAGTGGCGGGGATCAGCGCATAATCCGCATAGTTATCCCGCATATCTTTCCATGTGGGTGAAGGCCAGGAGTCGTAGCTGGGAATATCGGCAATCGTAAGCGTCTTCAAAAGGGATGGGTTATCGAACGCCAGTCTGAGTGAAATGGCCCCGCCGATATCGTGTCCAAAAAGATGTGTTTCTTTGAGCTGCCAGTGTTCAAGCAGTTTCAGCAGAAAACCGACTTGAGCGGCAACCGAGGTATCAGCCGTCAAAGGGCGCTCTGATGCGCCAAACCCAGGCAGGTCATACAGATGAACATGAAAACCCGCATCGACAAATACCGGCACCAGTGACTGCCAGATCACTGAGTGTGCGGGCGTGCCATGAACCAGCACCAGAGGTGTTCCTGAACCATGGACCCCGGTCGCAATGCGACAACCCTGGATCAGAACGTGGTCATTCATTAATGCGTTATTAGCGGACATCAGCTTTTTCCGTTGTGTTTGTTTCAGTCAGGCTATCCGTTGACTGCATATGACACCAGTGACATTCTTTCCCGCTGTAAACCCACTTTTGTCATATAAAAATGAATAAACGACTCTCCGTTGACTCACTCAGAGTGTTCCGGACCGTGCTGCAAACGGGCAACATGAGTAAGGCCGCATTACTTCTCAACCTGAGCCAGTCCGCTGTAAGCTGGAAGCTCAGACGGCTTGAGGATCAACTTAAATGCCAGCTACTTACGCGCATCGCCGGAAAAGCCGTTGCGACAGAAAAGGGCAGCGTTCTGCTGCAACATGCGGAAAAAATACTCACTGAACACGATCTCGCCGTGGCCTATTTTTCGCCTTCGTCGCTACGTGGCAAGCTGCGAATAGGGGTTACTGAACACATCTCAATGACTGAAATATGCGAGGTGATTTCAACCTTCACTCATCACCACCCAGAGGTGGATATACAACTGGTGGTGGAGCAAAGTCATCTCCTGCGTCAGCATTTTGCTGAAGGCGGTCTGGAGATCATTTTACATCAGGATTTCACGGGCACGGCATCGACGGAAGATAAGGTATTGTGGAGTGAAAAATTAAACTGGTACGCAACGCCTGCCTGGCGGCATGAATCGGATAAGCGCCTGAAGCTTATTACCTGGGGACCGGATTGCTATTACCGAAACCTGGCTGAGGAGAAACTTCGGCAGGCAAAAATTCCATTTACTGTGATGCTGGAGTGTCCTTCAGTGGCTGGTATGCTTGCGGCGATAACCTCGGGACTGGGGATAGGAATACTCAATCAATACAGCGTTGAGAAAACAATTTGTAATGCGCATGAACTTGAGACATGGATGCCTCTGCCGTCGGTTGATTGCCTGCTACGCCTGAATAAACACCGCGTTAATCCAGCAAGCGAGGCCTTCTGCGAGATGCTGACCAGGCTGATACATAAACATTGATAGTGAATTGGCTGCAATTAATTGATGAAAATAACGTGTTGTTAGTCATGTCCGCTTCTGGCACAGAGCGGACATGCTGACTGAGCTGGAGGTCCGCTATGAGCGAAAAGCGGACCATACATAAGTACTAGCATCATCCTTAAGTAAAATGGCCGACTGTCTGAGCGGCCATACCAGATTGTCCAGTCAATTCCCGCGGTCAGAGACGGGTTAGCCATCAGTCGAAAGCGTTAATTTTTCCCATTTTTCTATTTCCCTAGACAAATCAGTGAGCTTTTGCCGCACCAGACTCAGAGCATCACTGCCTAACAACAGGTATGTGGGTGGGTTCTGACTTTCAATCAATGTCAGGATGGCCTGCGCCGCTTTTACGGGATCACCGGGTTGATTTCCCCTTTTTTCCTGACGCGCCTTGCGAATGGGGTCAAAGAACGCGTCATAGTCTGTGATGGTTCGAGCACTGCGTGACATTGAGCGACCTGCCCAGTCGGTGCGAAACGAGCCGGGTGCGACAGCGGTGACTTTTACGTTAAACGCGGCCAGTTCCTTGCTTAAGGTTTCTGATATGCCTTCCAGCGCAAATTTGCTGCCGCAGTAATAGCTGATACCGGGCAGGGTGATGAAACCGCCCATCGACGTGATATTGATGATGTGCCCGCTGCGTCGCTCTCGCATGACCGGCAGTACTGCTTTTGTCATCGCTACTGCGCCAAACACATTCACGTCAAACTGGCGACGCATGTCTTCAAGAGAGGATTCTTCCAGAATACCTTCATGGCCGTAACCGGCATTGTTGACCAGAACATCAACAGGACCGACAGTTTCCAGAATTTCTCTGACCACCTCATCGACACGTTCAGTGTCAGTCACGTCAAGCAGACGGCCGAATGCCCGCTGCGCATCAAGCGCTTCAAAAGCATCAATGGATTCACAGTTGCGTAAAGTGCCGATAACCCGATGGCCCGCAAGCAGAGCTTCCTTCGCCAGGGCAAGACCGAAGCCGCTACTCACACCAGTGATAAAAATCGTTTTTGCAGATGTCATAATTAATTCCCATGCAGTAAAAGCTGCATGATATTGTCTGTACTGATGGATTTTCAGGCCAAATCTTATGGTTTTATTGCCTGATTTTATGAGGCTCTATAATGTCCGACATGATTACACGGGTGAAAACACTGGCAATTCAGGAGGGATATAACCTTACTGCATTGCCCGACGTGAGAATTTTGCGCGCCAACCGACCGCTTGCAAGAACGCCAGTGCTGTATGATCCCGGAATTGTTTTTGTCTTTCAGGGCAGTAAACGAGGTTACTTCGGCAAAAAGACCTATTTGTATGATGAACAGCACTACCTTGCCGTCTCAGTGCCCGTGCCTTTTACAATGGAGACTGACGCATCAGCAGAGCATCCGTTGCTGGCCGTCTATATTCATCTTGATTTTCAACTGGCCGCTGAACTGATGCTACAGATCGAACAGTATGGCGCTCTGCCCCCTTCCGCCGCGCCTGAGAGCATGATATCAAGCCCGATGGATGACACGATAAAAACAGCGGTATGGCGCGTGCTTGAGGTTCTGGACAATCCGACTGAAGCTGCAATTCTGGGGCCAGCGAGGATGCGTGAACTCTATTTCCGTGTGTTAACCGGCGCGCAGGGCAATGCAATGCGCGCGGCGCTGGCCTTGCAGGGGCAGTTCGGCAAAATTGGGAAAGCGTTACGGCGCATTCATGCCACATATGCTGAGCCTGTAACGCTCACCGAACTGGCGAAGGAAACCGGCATGAGCGTGCCGACATTTCATCACCATTTTAAAGCGATAACCAGCATGCCTCCGATGCAGTATGTAAAATCGGTCCGCCTGCACCAGGCGCGAATGCTGATGGTCCGCAAGAAGCTTACTGCTGCTGCCGCAAGCTACGCTGTTGGCTACGAAAGCCCACCGCAGTTTAATCGTGAGTTTAAACGGCTGTTTGGCCTGCCGCCGGCAGAGGAAGTAAAACGTATGCAGCGTAACTTCGCGTTTCCCTCTTTGCAGCAAACATCGACATTTGTTTCGTCGCACTGAGGTTTGGATGATATTTTGAAAATAAACTGATCAATGCAATGTACGCTCCTGGCACAAAGCGGACAGGCTGACTGAGCTGAAGGTCCGCTATGAGCTGAGAGTTCAACCGATGGATGCAACACACTGGCTAAACCGCTCTGCGGGTGATTCATAGTCTAGCGTTTTTCTCGGCCTT
>NZ_JALNPN010000031.1:0-38381 GCF_024520835.1 Pantoea sp. Fr+CA_20 | reverse complement strand
TGGAGAAAGGGTAATTCTGAGAGTGAAGGATCCGACATTACTAACTGAGCTTTGTATCTAATCCTGGGGGCAGGTCATAGCCTCAGAAACCCCCATCTTTCTGCACGCTTCCTCCACCCGAATGCCGGTTTCGGGCTGTTTCAGCGCAAACGCAATCTGTTCTTCGGTGAATCGTGACTTTTTCATCGGCACATCCTCCGTTCAGGGGAGTATTTATCATGCCGGAATTCTGTTTCTGAATGGAGCAGGATTTTGGGTCAGGGTCAGGACCGTGGTGGTAGCGGTGTTACGCCGGTTCAAGCGCGATGGTGTGGCAAGCTGACGTGCTGCCCTGCCGGCGCGTACACAGTCCGTACTCGGCCATCACATGCATAAACCGGTCGGCGTCACCGATCACCCGAAATATGACGGAGTGCAGATGGCGACCGTCCTGGGCAAAAGCGGCGTTCAGCGCCGTTTTTTCGACATAGAACCCGTTATGCTGTGACGGTGTCGGCACGACGCCGGACTTCCACTCTTTCGCGTCCAGCACATAATTGTCCCAGCCCTGGTCTTTCAGGGTTTCTAAGGCGTAGGTGAGTCGGAACAGGTCGGATTGAGCGGCCAGGTTGCCGCTGCAGGAACGCCAGAGGTATTCCAGATGCTGGCGCAGGTGACCGGCCGGGCCGTGCTTACGGCCGCGGTCGAGTAACCACTGGATGTCAATTGCCACGCTCCTGGGGAAGCGTTTTTGCTTTTGGGCGATGGCCAGCCATCGGATCAGGAACAGGTTTTCGGCATAGGGCGTGCCGGCGATACCGTCCTGGCGTGCCAGCCCCAGCGCCAGGTGGCTGAGCGCTGAGGTGGTGTTTTCCGGGGGAACGGATGCGGTTTTATCAGTCAATGACTACCCTGCCCCTCGACGCAAAAGATTAGTGGCGGATTTGCGCCAGGTCGTCAGCAGTCAGACCGGTCATTTTCATCACCGCGTCGCGATCGAGGCCGTTGGCCAGCATGGTACGAGCAACTTCGAGTTTGCCTTCATTGCGACCTTTCTCAATACCGCGTTGTTCACCCAACTGGATACCTTTCTGGATACCCTGTTCGATACCCTTCTCGATACCTTTTTGTTCAAGCTGTTGTGCGATGGTCATCAGCTCCTCCTCGTGTTGCGGAACCCGCAGGGCCAGTTCGCGGATAAATGCCTCTGCATTCGCCGATTCACCGGCCTGGATAATATAGTGTATCAGCGAAATCACCTGCGGTGAAGAGAGATAGCCGGCCAGCAGAATGGCGGAGAGCCTGCCGGTCAGTTCGGCCAGGTCGCGCTGACGAATATGTTTCTGCAGCAGGGTCAGTGCGGCCATACTGCGGTGACCCATGATCTCTTCGTCGGGAATGACGGTCACATCAACCAGCGGAAAATCGCCGGTGTACAGTTTCTCCGCCAACGCCGGATCATCAAACTCCTGCAGCCAGTTGGTCGAGTATGGATACGGGCTGCGTTTGCCGGTGTAGAACAGTACCGGAATGACCAGCGGCAGCTTTTTATGTCCTGCCTCGATATGTCGCTGCATGGCGGCCACTGAGTAGCGCATCAGGCGAAAAGCCATATGCTTATCGGGCGAGGATTGTGCTTCTAATAAAACGTACACGTAACCATCCTCCCCGGAGGTGGTTTTCAGGCTGTAGAGCACGTCGCTGAAATACTGGCGCAGGTCATCTTCGACAAAGGAGCCGGACTCCAGCTTCAGCGTGCTGATGTCGCAGATGGCTCGCAGTTCGGCCGGCAGATGGATATCAACGAAGTCGCGGGCAATTTCGGGTTGCGTCAGAAATTGCCGGAAAGTGGCATCATGGGGCGTTGGATTTTTTTTCATGGCGCTATCGTAACATGTTCGGTCGCCGGCTCACTATGGCTGAGCGAAGGCTTCACCCGCTCTCCGGGCAGAATAGCGTCGGGATGTTGCTGCCGCTAGGTTTTTAATATTCGGTAGACGCTGGCCCTGCCAATGCCCAGTTGGTCGGCAACCGCTTCGCGGGTGACTCCGGCCAGCGTCAATTCAATCACCTGCTGCGCTTTCGCCTGAGCGGTGGGTTTTCTTCCTTTATATGCCCCTCTGGCTTTCGCGTGGGCAATGCCTTCCCGTTGCCGTTCCTGACGCAGGCGTGTCTCGAATTCGGCGAATACGCCCAACATATCCAGGAAAGCCTTGCCGGATGCCGAAGAGGTATCGATGGCCTGCTCGGTCGCCCTGAGCTTGATGTTTTGCCCTTCAAGCTCATGAACCAGATTCTGTAAGTCGCGCAGACTGCGTGACAGGCGATCGATACGGGTGATCACCAATGTATCGCCTTCTCGCAAGTAATCAAGGCAGTCATCGAGTGCCTGGCGGCCCTCTTTCCTGGTGCCGGTCATTTTCTCCGAGAAGATTTTACGGCAGCCGGCTGAAGTCAGCACCGCTATCTGATGTGTCAGATCCTGATCTGTCGTGGATACACGAGCATAACCGACGAGCGCCATACGAATTAATCTCAATAGACATTAGATAATGAGATTTTTGCGTATCAAATTTACGAAATCAAGTTCTATGATACTTGATTTGGGCAAATTATCCTAGCTCTCACAACGGTATAGATCAAACGGACGGTTGAGATATTATTGTTATTACAGACTAATCACATCCTTAAGTTCTGCGTTCATCTCAGCGGCTATTACTTTGATGTCATGATCGCTAATCTGAAAAATACCAAATCGAAGTTGGTATCCCCAGTTTCTATTACCTGCTGAGAATTCCAGAACATCCAAGATTGGTTGAATAGGCGATTCATTAGCATGGAGCCATGACACATCACGTCGGAAAGGACAAAACCCATCCCCCATATCGAACTGGTAGGGCTCCCCCGCTTTGACAATACCGATAGCAGTGAAAACCTGTAGTTTTTTTTTGCTACCAAACTTAAGCGTTGGAGAGTAGTAAGCAACAAGGTCCCCCGGTTTGACACGTCGCAATGGGGTCGCCTTGCCATGACAGACCTGCATAAAACCACCAACTCTGCCAATCCGAACATGTTCTGCCGAGGCCACGGCAATCCAGTTGCGACTCATTGTGCAGACGGCGCAAAGACACGGAGACGATGACCATCGGGGTCAAGCGCAACAAATGTATAACCAAAATCCATATCAGTCGGTGTTTGCAAGGTGATCAGACCGCGACCACGCCAATCAGCATACATGGTATTGACCATATCGTTGCTGGCAACGGCAAAGGCTAATTCACCACAGCCAGCGGTTACTATCGCCGCTGGCTCAACAGTATGCTTCGACCACAACCCAAGCATAACGCCCGAACCAAGGGCAAACATGACAAAAGTGGGTGATTCTTCGATTGGTCTTTTCCCAAGGAGGTCTTCATAGAAAACGGTGCTGTTCGCAGGGCTGTTTACATACAAAATGATAAAATTAGGATCAGTCATAATATTACTCCGCATTGTTGAATTGAATGGGCTGATACAGACCACAATTCAATACTAAACTGGACTACTGCCAGATTATGTCAGTAGTAATAGATTACCGCGGAGAAATACCTTCGATTTCGCGCCACTCTTTTAAAAGAACTTGCCGCCGCCGCGGGTAACGCTGTTCCGTGATTTTTAAAGATGAAATTCTGTCAGTGCGAAAGTGTCGGAATTCCTGACGCAGCTCGCACCATGCAACAAGAACACGAACATGATCAAAATAGCCGAGTGCAAAAGGCCAGATTGTTCGCGTGGATTCAACATTGTTGAGGTTGCGATAACTGACCTCAAGCTTGCGCTCGGCACGAATGGCCCGACGAATTTGAGGTATCTCCTCATCTCCTGCTGTGACACCAGCCCCGGGCCCAACAAGCAGGGCTGTTGCATCGAGCGCATTGCACAAATCATTGGGGAGAACAGCCGCTATCTTGGTGAGAGCACTTCGGGCAGCGGCACTGAGCTTAACATCACCGCGATCGGTAACCCAACGAGAGCCCAGAACGAGCGCCTCGATTTCGTCCACCGAAAACATAAGTGGGGGAAGCATGAAGCCAGGCCGCAAGACGTAGCCAAGTCCAGGCTCTCCATCAATGCTCGCACCTTGCTTTTGCAATATTCCTATATCACGGTAGAGCGTGCGAAGACTTATCCCAAGCTCCGAAGCCAAATGCGCCCCGGTAACAGGAAACCGATGGCTACGCAAAATCTGCATTAAATCAAGTAAGCGTTGAACTCGGGACATATGACGACATCTCTCAGAATACAATTAGCCAGCTTTTAACCAGATACTGTCAAATACTGGCAGTATCCTTCCCTGAGTATGCACCCACCACTGAGCGTCGCCAAGCCGAACCTTTGTCAAAATGACCTCGCCGACATGTACTTTAGGAGATGATTAAAAAATGCACTTAGCGTACGTTTTCTTACGGTTGGGCTTCAGACCCCTTAATAAACTTACCGGCTATGGGTTCTTTTAATAGCCTCGCATTATTACCTGTTTTTCTTTTTACTTTCAATTTTACTCCATGCATCCAGCGCTTCACTAAAAGCTCCGAAAATCCGGAAGCACGAAAACTGATTGCAGGAAAAATAATTATCTTTGCGTTTATTCTCATTTTTGTCTTAGCAGTCAGTCGATTATTAACACCCGAAGATATTAATATTATCAACCACAGAAATATTGATGCTCTTTCTTATACTGCGAATCTCAGCGGTAATCAGACTGTGTGGTTTGGTGCAGCACTGCTTCTTTCTCTGCTGACTGCTGGCGCCTATACAGGAACACTGACAGGTGTTATTGACGGGATAGGTTCTTTTGGTGCATTGAACAAGAGAGTTATTCTGAGCTGCAACATTTTCATTTGTACCGTGTTCGGAACAGCAAATCCCAGCATAGTGAAAATAATTGCTAATGGTTCGATGCCAGTTATAGTCACTACGGTGTTCTTCATCCCATCCGTATATTTTATAATCAAGGGATGCATGCTGATGAAAATCGTCGGCACCCTGGTACTGCTCAGTGGCTGTGCCGTGATAGTAACTCTGTTTATTTAAACCCTACCCAAGAACATAAACATCACCTGTTGCCGGAGAGACTGCTTCCGGCAACCACAAGCGGCCCCATTTACCAGTACAATGACAACCCATTATTTTATCTGGTTTGTGACGGTGTAGAAACTGTCTTACCTTCCAGAGCCTTAGGGGTGATGCACAGCGCAGATGAAAACCACCGAAAATGGCATGAATATGATTTATCCCGGTTATATTCTGGCAGTGACGTACGATATCAATCAACCCACGATGACCACAACCGATAAAAATGATCAGCCCAAAGTCGGATTTATAAATTAAAACCCCCTCATCTTTTACATAATCCGCTTTCGTATTCTTATGACCGATTACACCGTAAGCACGCGGTTTGGCTACAGGGATCTCTCCTGACCACATAAAACGTTCCCCGATATGTAGTGGGGTACTGCTGTACTCCATGCGAAAACGTGAAAAATCATTATGTATCGACAATTTTTTAATTCTGGCGGTATAGCCTGGAAACCTTACTGCCGAGTAGCGCTCATTCGCCACCATTGGATGGCATATTATCCGACATGTATCAGGTATCCACGGAACACCGCCACAATGGTCATAGTGACCGTGGGAAAGTACAGACGCGGTAAGGTTTGTCAAATTGACTCCCATTAAACCTGCATTATGCATGAAGCTATCATCAGGGCCGGTATCAAACAGAATTGAATCATTTTCATCCTGAATCAACAGACTAAGTCCGGCTTTAGCACGCAGCAAATTTTTAGATCCGGGCTTAAGTCGGTTTTCCAGCAGGACGCTGATGGTTATGGACATGTTCGCTCTTTCCCTGAAGTAATTCGTTACCGCCAGGCTGCGATAACTCTGTGAGGCACAGACAATAATACTCCATTCGCGGAGTGGAACACGATTTATATACAGGCAGCTTTTGCTCATCTTCGGAGTCAGGACGAAACGCTGAATGATGAGGATATTGCTGTGCCACGGGCATATCATTATGCCCGGCCATTATTCCTTCACACTGGCAGAACTGGTGACCAAAGGACATCTGAGACCATTAAAAGAGGCGTCAGAGGAAGAAAACATTGCTTAACGTGAGTTTTCGTTCCACTGAGCGTCAGACCCCTATTACCTTTGTGCGGCGCACCGACTTTTACACGGTCAGGCAGGCGCTGTTACGCACAAAAAAATCCGCGTATCCGGTTCGCGGAACGAGCTGATGGCTTATGGCTACGTTGACGTACAGGGAGACAGCAACTTTGCAGACTGCAAAATTCGTTAAAAAAGCAGCGGGATTCGCACTGTGCTTCGTCGTGGCGTTCATGATGTCGCGGTACGGGATGCCGCTCTATCCGCTGACGGCGTGGGTCGTTGACCATTCTTATCAGGCAATTGGCCACTACCAGGCTGACATTTACGAGGCCGGCACCGATCCTGTGACCTTCTTTTCTCTGCTTGCGGTCATCACACTCTACGCCGTGATACTGTACAGCCTGATACGCGTAATAGTCAGGAAGCTGAAAGGTCCCGCATGACCTCCTCACCGGGGGTTATGCCCGCCAGTAAGTGCTGTTTTATGCTTCACCCTGATGCCTCAGTTGTTTTCTTTGTCCGTAAGTTCATAACAAACATCATCAATATCCCCATTTTTCCGCCCTCATCTGAGGGTGAATAAAGAGAAAGTCAGCCGGACGGGGCATCCGGCGGTGCCGTTTCTGTGAGCCGCCAGGTGCAGCCACCGAGGTTCGCCGTGCCCCAGGATTCGCTGAGGCACAGCAGGTCCTGCACCTTCAGGAACATCACCGGCGTGAGCACGATTTCATCCGGAATGAGCCCCCCGTAGTGGCGGACCAGCACCCGGCCCTCGGTGCGCCCGGTGCCCAGCGGGTGGCCCCGGTGGTACCCCCTGATGCAGTTGTCCGGGTGCGCCCGCAGCACGCGCAGGATGTCCTCACGCACCATGACGCTGCCCCTCCGCCACCAGATAATGTAGCAGCGGGTCGCCGGCGTCCGGTTCCCGCCGCCAGCCCGAGCACCGCAGCAGGCTGTCCAGCGCGCTCAGGTCGCCGGTGATGCGCGCCGGCAGGGGTTTAGTCTGCTGACCGGCAGGGTCAAAGCCGTGGTGCAGGCCGTTTCTGAGCAGGTAAATTCCCGACACGGCCGCGTTCAGCCGCCGCGCCTTCCTTCCCTGCCACTCCCCGTCGCTCAGCAGCATGTACACCCAGCCGGCGGACTACACCACCTGCAGGGCGTGCTGCGGGCGGTACAGGTCGTTCTGCGCCAGCAGGTCAGCGCTGCCGGAGCGCCAGAGGTAATCCAGCTTCCCGGGCAGGTCGGCGCGCACGCCCTTTTCGCGCCCCTCCTTCAGCAGCCAGCGGATGTCGGCGGCCAGCTCCTTTCGAAAGCGCCGCTGCTTCTCAGCCACGGCCAG
Organism: Pantoea sp. Fr+CA_20; assembly: GCF_024520835.1. Lineage (NCBI taxonomy): Bacteria > Pseudomonadati > Pseudomonadota > Gammaproteobacteria > Enterobacterales > Erwiniaceae > Pantoea > Pantoea sp. Fr+CA_20. The sequence continues at coordinate 30,910 of NZ_JALNPN010000031.1, read as the reverse complement.
CCACCGCGTCAGGAACAGGCTTTCCTGGGCGGGCGTGATGACCGTGCCGTCCAGCCTGGCCAGCTGCAGGGCAACCAGCCCGCACAAGGCCAGGTGCCCGACAGAGGTGTTTCCGGTATCCATACGTACGCGCCTCCTGCGTCACTGCGGGCCGCCGCGGCCGCGCACCGACAGGTAGCGACCGTCAATGCTGCCGCGAAAAAAGTGGTCCGGGTCGGCGGCGGCGCAGAACGCCTGGTACACCCGGGCGGGTACCGCCAGCCAGCGGCGGCAGCTGCCGTTGCGGTATTCCAGCTCCAGCACGCCCGACGTCGGGTCGAAGCCGGCGCTGCGGAACAGCGCGGTGTTTATGTCGTGTCGCTTCACGTTGCGGTCTCCTTCTCCGGTAGTGCCGGGTGTTCACTGTAGCGGGAACGCCCGGCGCTGAAAAAAGAGAGTTTATCACAGCGGACCGTGCGCGCGCAGCCAGCCCTGATGCCGCGTCAGCGGCATGGAGGCGCCAGAAACCGTTCAGGACGGTGCGAATGCCAGCAGGCGCCGTAAGTCCGGCGTAGCCGGTTACAGGCGCATATATGGCGAAATCCTCCCACCCACCCTCCCTGCCTGACGCCGTTTAAGCAGCGGCCTCTCAGGCGCGCATAAGTCAGATGGTCGAAGACGAAAGATACGGACCGCGGGCCTCTGTCATACCGCGACTCAGGATTTAAGTTACAACATCCATCTTAAAGCCACTCCTGTTCCGGCCCTCTGGGCCGGGGCGGGGACGGCTTTTCATGGGCTGAGGCGGGCGATGGGTTATCAGGTACAGCGCCGTTTACTCATTACAGTGGTCAGGAGTTTGTTGTAACTACTTTTCTCTGCCCGCCATAGGCGGGAGCTATCTTTGGTCGCGGAGCGGCCATGGCGAACCGGCGCGGACGTGAGTCCGCCGCAAGGGCGTTCGCTTTCTGAAGCTGTCCACAGGTCAGCTGATGAACAGGTTATTTATTTAAAGGTAAGTATTACTGGTTTTTAAAAGATAGAAGATCAGTTTTTTAAAAGGATCATCGCGGTTTGTAAAAAGCTCGGACACAGGTTAAGTGGCATCTCGGTCAAGGGTTACGAAAAGTACCCTCTTGTGGTTAATGTGGATAAGTACAGAATTCGCTTCGTCACGGTCGTCGGACTGGCCAGAACGATAACATCTGTGACGGCGACCTCGTTCTTGCCCGACCGGCGCGGGCGGGTTCTGACTGCGTTTTGTACGATTGGGGATGCTTCAGACGTGCAGAATCCTCCGGCGCGAACCGGATGACTGAAAGGAGGGTGAGGCCCGTGAAGAATGTCCGGACCAGCCATATTTCGGGCAGCAGGAAACCGGCACGTTTGCGCCAGTTTCTAAGTACGCAACTCAGCGTTTAATCAGGTTTTCACCAGCAGATCATCGCCGAGGCGGGTGTAGTGGCCACGCGAGTATTTCATGCGTTCCGTTACCCTGCGTTCAATTTCTCTGCGCGCCGCTTCCAGGCCACCAACAAAGCGCCCGTCGCGGATTTCTTTCTGGAGCTGCTGGCGGACCAGCTGATCGATGTCCTTACGGCTGCGTGGCGCATCTCTGAGTGCGCGGTGACGTTTGAGACCATGCTCGCGGTGAGCTCTCACAGTCTCGCGGAATTTTTCACGTACGAATGACCATGCTGCACTGATGAGCTCGCCGGCATCGGCGCGTGGCAGCCCCTTCCTCTCACGCTTCCGGTTTTCCCACTCGACGCGGCAGCAACGGCTTCTTCAGAGACATCCAGAACCTCCCACATCAGCGGGGTAAACGTGATATCGGTCGGGATGTTGCACCCTATTTCTTTGTCGTATTCGGTGTTGTAGGTGAGGAGCTTCATCTGCGCCATAAACTGGCATGCCCCCGTAAAACGGGTGATCGAGAGGCGTTTACTCTCAGTGGCCAGACCGCAAAGCCGGCACATGGTGGTGAGCGACGCGCCGACACGGTTGGCCAGCGGATTGTAATACCAGCACAGAACCTGAAGCGCGGCTTCCAGCCCCCTGATACGCAGGAGAGGTGGACGGCGCTTACGTTCGCCCCGGGCGATTAGCATGGCAACCAGCATCTGGAATTCGACGCGCTGGGTGAAGCCCGCGGCTTTCTCGCGGATTTTTTCGCAGAACGGCAGAGTTTTTTTTCCTTTCGCCGGAACAAATTTCGGATTCGGATTTTTTACCTGCCGGTAAATTGATGTGTTTTCAAGGACCTGTTCAGCCACGCCTTCCTGCGCTTATGTTGCACAGAAGGAGTAAGCACAGAAGGTATTGCAGTTTTCTGGGCATGAATCTATACTCCCTGCATAGAGCAACAGCTTCTATGCAGATTCAGTGAGCCCCGTTAGTCTTCTCCGGTCGCCAAACTCAGGAAGATTATCGGGGTTTTCTTTTTTCTGGCCTTCAGTCGTGCTTCAGTACCAGTCTCCTGCCACCTTCCGGCGTGGCACACCAAAATCCTAAAACGATCAGCAATCTATCACTCAAGTTATTAAGTATCAAGAATGTAAATATTTACTTTCTTGCTTTTCTGCGTTCGAACTCATTTTCGATGATTAGTTCGAGCATCTGAGCTTGAGTGAGCCCTTCCTCTGAAGCCAGCGCTTCCAGTTTTTCTTTCTGAGAACTGAGGATGACTGCGTGCAGAGACTTATGTGTATCGCTACGCCGCTCAAGTGAAGCCTTCTGCCTTTCTTTAGGAGGCATCGGGTTACCTTTACGGTAAACGCGCTTACTTTTGCCTGTAGCGGCATTTAAGCTGGTTGACTGCGACATCTCTGCACCCTCATGACTCAGGAGTGGATCATGCCGCAGAGCATACTACAGATCATTATTTACAGCGACCCCCCTCTGCAGGGGGGTATAGTGTTGGCGCACAGTTCGCTATTGCAGGAAAAATAAGAGGTTGGCTCGTCTCAGTAGCCAGAATGCCAGTCAGTACCACCGTCCCAGCGCGACTGCCAGTGTGCTTGATAGGTCTGCGCCAGTGCCGGCACGCCGCGTATTAATAGTGCATTCTCTGAGTTCGATTCTGCGGCGCTGCGCGTATAGTTAAATGAGCCTGTTTCGACGTTCTGGCCATCGGTGATGATGACCTTGTCATGCATAATTTTGTACTGCCCGTTGGTGCGCAGCGGAATACCGGCATTAACTACCACGTTCATTGCGGCCTGACTGGCTTTACTCCGGTTTCCTTTGTCATCAACCACTATCCTGACGTCTACACCTCGTTTTTTCGCAGCAACCAGCGATTTCACTACCTCAGGGGATGTAAAGCTGTAGCCCATCAGACGGATGCTGTCGTGGGCCTCGTCGAGCGTCTTCAGCACCACTTTTAGTGCGCTGCCTTCCGGAGAGAAACCGACATCGAGGGACGGGGCTGCATATGACGCACTGGCAGAGAGGGACAGCACGGCCGATAACACGACAGCAGAGATCGTTTTTTTCATTTCGTTTTTCCTGATTAAGTTTGTCGATTACATGAAATTTAAGATAACTATGGTAAATGGCGGTCTCGCCCCGGTTTAGTTATTAAACCGACACCGCGTATCTGATAACAAACCAGCAATATGTTTCTGACTCTGTTTGAGCGGGATAAGCGGAACTTTTGCGGCTTTCGCCGGAATACGGTCACGTGAGGGAGTGGGGACTGCGAGATACATCTATTATGTTAAATAGGGCCGTTTTTCCGTAAATTACGGGGCAACGACATTTCGATGCTGTGCCTGATGTGCTCTAGCTCCTAGTCTACCCGTTCGCGCCTCCAGTTTGGCAGAAACGCGAAGCGAAGCGGGCGACGGAATCTGACGTCGTTAGGCTCCAGGCTTTAATCAAAGAGAATGAAAACAGAACAATAATAAAGCCCTACTTTACCGGTCGGGCTTTGCTTTTGATTTTGTACTCAAAACAAGTTATGCGTAATGGCGTATTTCACGCAAAGCTTTCAATGGCTGCAAAGAAATTTTCTTCATTGAATGCTGTAACAACTCGCCCTTCATTACTTGATGTGACAATGACCCACCCCTCGTACTTTTCTGGTAATCCTCTGGCGCGAGGGGCGCTATCACGCATATGTATTGCAAAAGTTTGAGTATTGGGCGCTCTGCTCATATTGATAATCTTCAGTTTTAGAGCACCTGTTATACCTATGAACCTCAGGCCCTCTGGTTCGATTGTCAAAGTTTTTTCACCATTTCTAAGCGTGAGAGACTGCACACTGTTAACTCTCCCACGGTCTATTGAGTCTGGTATTGACTGTTGAGATGTACTTGAAGTGATTGAACTCCCTTCAAACCACGACTGGACCTCTTTGATAAGTAATTGAGTATTATCTTGAAACTCTTTCAGCTCACGATTGAAATCGTCTCTGAATTTAATATCAGCTTCATTATTTTTATTAGCCTTTTCGAAAAAACTGTCGCGAGAACTCATATAAACTCCATTGAATAATTAAACTCATAGCAATCTTAAGTGATTACTTGATTAACTTGAATACATTTCCAGTGGTAAGGATGTTCCATTTAGACGCTATCAGCAGGAGCTGCCCAGCAACAAACTACAAAATGCGTTAAAGCGCCATTATGTTTAACGGTATTGAATCGGTATATTTACCCTGACGCAGAGAGTATTTTTTTATTAAGTTATTTCTGACTAAGATGGGCGGTTTCCGGTACAGTCCAGAAACCACGTTTTGAAGTCGGCGTGAGTGATGCTTTTGTCAGTGCTGCGGACAATGACACTGCCGTAACCGCCATTGTGAGACACCGCATAGCGGGCGATGGCAACGGCGTCGGTCCACAGCGGTACAATGGCAATTGCACATTCATCGCCGCGACACACCACTTCGAAATTACCGGTTTCAGGAGCAATGACCGGAAGGTAAACGATGCCATCCATAGAATAGCTACGATATGGCAGGCTCTGGTATTCAGTGCCGTTCTCGCTGCAGTGGCTGATGTGCTCGCGCCTGAGTTCATCTTCTTCTGCGGCAAGCCGTCTTTCTTCTTCGTCCTCCTGGTAGGCCTTTATCCACCAGGACCATTCGTATGTAGATATCTCAAGGGCCAGCTGTTCAACGGCGTGAGCCAGGCCCGCCACGCTGACGCAGAACCCCTGCGGATCTGTGTACCCCTCCTGCGCAAATGACCAGGCAATATTCGACATCTGGTGCAGGTGGAGGTCATCCACCTGCCCTGTGATGCGCTGCTCAGCGGCAATCACCATCAGGTCGCCCTCCATTCTCGCAAGCCGCCACAGATGAACATATATACTGTCGCCGGACGTCTTTTCAGAGGGCTGCGTCATAAATACATCCTGTGACTTTCCGGCCGGATGATGAGGCGGACTTCACCTCTGTAGTGGCTCATATTAACGGCGGTTTCGATGGCCAGCCGGCTCTGTGCTTCGCTCAGCCCGCCGGTTCCCGCGCCGATGAGCGGCAGCGCGACAGAGCGCAGCCCTTTTTCGCCGGCAAGCGTCAGCGCGGACCGGGTACAGCGGAAGACAATGGATTCTGAGCTGCGCCAGAACAGGTTAAGTCCGGCCACATGTATAACAGGCTTTTTAAGCAGTCCGCCCCCCGTCAGTACTGCGCTGCCCGGGCTGAGCCAGCCAAAACGTGCAAGTTCTCTGAACGGTTCCGGCCCGGCTTTCTTTTTGAGCTGGCCAGAAACGCCGGCAGGCAGGAACAGCCAGCGTGGAATGATGTTCACATTCCAGGGGTTTACGATACAGGCGACTTCCTGCGCAAGGAGATCGCCGGTGACAATACGCATGATAAGTTTCCTTAAGAAGGCAACAGACAGATGAGGAAAGGTGTCAGTAGATAGTAATAATTACGACTGGATGGCGAACGGCGTAGCCTTTCCTTATCCTGCGTTGTTGGTGATGGTCTGCGTGACTTCAAGGCCGCGCGGTTTAAGGCGCGTGTCCGTCTGCTGGATGCGCAGCGTGAAAATATACCGCAGCGGCGGAGTGCTGCTGTTCTGACCCTGGAGGCGTATCGTCACGGGGTACTGGAATTCCCACGTATAGCGTCCGCCGATGACGCCCCGGCGGGTAATGACGCCCGGCTCCACGGTATTGGTCAGGTTCATCCGCTTGTCCTTGATGAGCGACAGGATGTTAGAGCCGGTGACCAGCGCCTTGTTGTAACCGGCAAAGCCTTCCTCGGAAAAGTCTTTGGACGCCGCCGTTATCTGGTCGCGGTAGTGCACGAAGTCGAGCGTGAAGGCCTGACTGATGGTGTCCGCGCCGAACTGACGCACGTCGCTTTCGCTCCAGACCGGCTTGTCCGTCGCATAAACGGGCGTGATGCGCCCGCCCTCCGTGGCGAAGTAATCCTGCGGCTTGGTTACGTAGAGGTAAATGAGCACGCAACAGGCAACGCTTAAAATCACGTTGACTAAAAGGCTCCAGCCCAGCTTCTTCAGGCAGCTACGCGCGAACTCCGCACCCAGCGACCGCGCGTGCTGCGCCTGCACCGCATGTTCATACGCTGCCGGATCGGAGATAGCGCCTGCCGTGGACGCCGCAGGTACGGCCGTTTCAGGGTTTTGCATGGGTTCTCCTTACATTCCCCAGGACTGCCACGGGTCAATGTTGGTCGGCAGGTTGCTGTTGATTTTGTCGCTCAGCGCACCGCAGACCTTCTCTGACGCCTTGTTCATGATGTCCTGCAGGCTCGGCAGGTTCGGCAGGCTGATGGAAATGTTGCGGATGCCGGACAGGCAGCTCTGCAGCTGATCTGAGGTCTGGCTTTCGCGGGCAGCCCATGCATCGTTCGCTTTTTTAGCAGCTTTGTAGCCCGCTTCGCTGCCGGTCTGCGCGGCGCTGCCGGCCCGGCAGGTGGCCGCACTGGCCGTAAACGCGGTGCACAAAAAGACCGCCACAAGGGCGGTCGAAATATACTTTTTCATGTGATGTCTCCGGAGGGTTCGATTACTGCGCCGGCCGCGGCGGCGTGACCGGTGCTGCCTGTGGTGCTGCTGCCGGCTGCTCCTTTACCCAGCCGGATTCTGCTTTATAGCGCTCGTCATACCCAAGGCGGGCGTGCAGCGCGGCGGGTACGTCTGCAGGCGCGTCGAGCTTAGCCACACGTGGCTGCGCGTCGCCAGTGAGGCGCCATGCTATCTGATCACGCGTAACCGGCTGACCGCCAACGATGTTTACGCCGTTTCCGCTTCCGACGGGCTTGGCGCCTTCCGGCGTCAGCAGGTTCACCACCATCGGCGGCGCCTCCGCACTTCCCGGCAGACTGACCAGCACATGCTGATAGACCCCGTTCTGGCGCACCACCCCCTGCAGATAATCACCGTCGCCCTGTACCAGCACCAGGTCAGGATGCCCGTTCACGACCGCACACAAGTGCAGGGCTAATCTTCTCCAGATACAGGTTGTGCCCGGCGGAACGCGCCGGGGCCTGATGCAGTAAAACTGCACCGGTCGAACTGGATACATCGAATTTGTACGTAGGGGTATAACGGTTACGCTTCACTGTTCCGACTTTGCGCGGTGCCCGCCAGTAATGCTGTAAATTCGTTTCTCTGCAGCTTTACTGTTTTCCCGACGTAGTGCAGGCCATGACGTAGCCTCCGGACATCTTCCGCGCACCGGTACAGCATGCCGGCAAGAGAGGACCATGAGGTCGGGAATATAAAAGCGGGCACATTGTTAAAGAGCGGATGATATTCCAGGCAAAACGATGCCCTGCGCATGCGCGCATATATTCAGTCAAAAAAGGAGGCCGGAAATAATACGTACCGGCTGGAAGTTTATTTAATAATGGTTTCGCTGCTGTCAGCGTTGAACCGGCGCCCTGGTGTGGCGAGGTCAGTAAAAGATTTAAGGTGGTCTTCAAGGCGCACAAGCGCTTCTTTTGTATTACTGCGACCGGAACGGTCTGCGGCCTGGCACAGAATAGCGGTTGTCTCCGGGGAAAGGCGCAGCAGGACTTTCATTCCCTTTTCTTTGTTAGCGTGTGCAGGCATCTGTGTTCTTCCGTTACTGAATGTATAGATTGTGTAAGCAATGGAAACATTAAATAAGATTGGTCCTAAAAAGAAACCCCCCCCTAAAAAGGGGGGTAGTTATTTAAGTTATTGTAAAGTAAGAAAAAGCATTATTAAAAAAATTCTTTCGAACTTAAAAAAATTCTGTTTCTCCACCTTACCCTGCTTTAAGGCAAATTATTTCCATATATAAAAAACGAAATACTCGCCAAAATCCTGAGCATTACTATACCCCGGAGTATTTTCATATTATCTGCCCTGAGACGTTTTTGAGCTGCGACTAGTGAGTCTTTTACGGTGTCAACTGTGATATCACGGTATTGCGCTATTTCCTCAGCTGACCATGATGATATTACGAGCATACAGACATGTGCTGACTGTATTTCAGTCAGTTCGGGAAAAAACTTGCTCAGATGTGAAAATTGACTATGATCCTCGGCAGCCATAGCAGCCTCCAACGCAGGTTGTTAAGGTTAGCTGGTTGTACAGGCCTCGAACCCTGTGCAATCAGCGCTAAATAATTCTGTTTATCAATTATTTAATTTTCTCTGCTGCCCCCCTTATGGACGCTGTAAATCTCTGTTTGAAATGCGCACGTTTTCATCGTCTTTAAATTGCGGCTCGGCCTGTTTCAGTTCCGGCTGCACATTCTGATTTCGCAGACTGTCTTGCGTGGCATGAACGCTGGCCATCAGCTTGGGATCACTGACTTTAAATTCTCGGCCGTCACGTTTAGTGATGTTTCTCACCACGCCGGAATACAACACGCGGTTCACAGCTTTCTGCTCACCCGTCAGCGAAGTGCTCTCTCCGCTACGCCAGGCTGTAAGCTCTGCAGCAAGATCATTGTTAAAGCGGTCAGACTTGCTGTCAGGCGCAGGATAAATCTCGACCCTGTCACCAAAGTCGGTTACGGCTGGCCTGCCGTCGCGCAGATAGCTGACTGTACCGTCTCGCAGTACTCGCGTTTCATGTTCGCTGGACTTAAACGAAGGCACATTGTCACCCGGGCCGAAATGAATAACGGCATTCGGTTCTGGCCACGCACTTCCCTGCTTACGGGCAGCGCGTATCTCGCGATAGGCCCAGCCGCGCATCTGACTGAGCGCCGCCGCATCGCCTTTTATCGCTTCGCGCTCAACCCATGACTTCCAGCTCAGCGGTCTGTTCGCCCCGGTTTCGCCGAGTGCCTGACGCTCCTCACGCAGCTGCAGGCGAAGTTCAGCCATCGCCTTCATCTTTTCGAACTCAGCAACACGGTACATCAGTTTACGCATCAGCGGATCCCTGACGGTATTTCGTACGCTGGCTTTAACTGCCACGCAGTGCGCCGAAATCTGACGGAAACGTTCGCCCGCGCGCAGGTCCGGCTTCTCCCATCCGATGCGGTATGCTTCATAGCGTGCGCGGAGGATGTCACGTGCGACAGCACGGGCTTCACGTCGTTCGCGACGCGCTTCCTGATCGCGCACATGCAGCTGCGGCATGTAGCAGGTTTGCATATGAAGAATACCGTCCTCGGGACGTTCCGGATTGCTGACTGGCGGCGCAGGCTGAAATTCACCGTGCTTTCTGACCATCGCCGTCATGCTGATATCCGGATGCACATCGGATGCCTTCACGCTGACGCTTTCAGGATGAAGCAGATCATAAACCGCCAGCCCGCCGTTCTGCTCCCGCAGGCCCAGCCCCCTGGAATAGAGAATATTATGCAGGCGGTCCCAGCTCAGTGTGTCCTGCGCAACTGCGACAGACAAAGGCTGACGGGTTTCACGTACGGCATAGCCATGCAGGCTTTCTTTGTCTGAAAAGATTTCGCGCTTTGCAGCACCACGCGGAGCTGAAGGCATCTCGCGACGGGTGCGGTGAAGCTCACCAGTCTCATCCATATGCCAGCTGCCGTTATCAACTTTGAAACCAAAATCACGCTCAAGCACGCGGCAGCACTTTTGCAGCGTGTCGGCATCGTTCCACATGTTCTGCGCAGTAAACGTGTTGGGGTGTACACGGTTGGCTGAGACATGGCAGTGCAGGTTATCAGTGTCGCGATGAATAGCAGCAACATACTGATGTTCTTCCATGCCAAGCTGTTTAAGACAATAGCGCACGGAACTGAACACGGCGTCAGGCGATGGGTCTTCATCATCCTGCCAGGAGAGAATAAAGTGATAGACCGCGTCTTTGCAGTGACGGTTCTGTGACGCTGTCAGATTCATCTCTGACGCGGCAGTGTCGAGCGAGAAGCAGTTTGTTTCACACAGCACTTCACCAGAGAGTACGCGCTGAGTGCCCTCTGGTGAAATGCTGATAATCTGTGGAGCTGCAGCAACACTTTTGCGACCGACGTAGTCGACCAGCTGACCGAAACCCGGCGTAGAAACGTACTCAGTACTGGCATCATGAACCACTTCACGCGTTGCGGCTTCCGTTGGTTTTTTTTCCTCACGCGTGCTCACGTAGTCAACCAGCTTCTTAAAGCTGGTCTTCTTGTCGCGGCGCTTCGGCGGGATGATAACGTTCATCAGTCTTTCATTTCCTCGACAGGGACCGGCGTCATATCCAGCGCGTTTATGGCGTCCCTGATACTGGTCAGCACTTCAGAAAACTGAAGGCTCAGTTCGGTCGTCATGTTCGTTTGCATCTGGGTGTAAAGATGCTTCTGCAGACCGCCGAGGCGTAGCAGTTCGTTCATCATACGAATGTCGGTTCGAACGGTAATGCGGCGGTTGAGCGCGGATCGGCGCAGGTATTCAGATGTCGTAAGCCCTGCTGCAATGGCCTTCCTGTTGATGGCCTCGTATTCAGCATCTGTGCAACGACATTTAACCAGCTTTTCCCTCTGACGCTTTTCACTTTTCGACATAACTCAACCTTGGCACTTAACCCGGGTCTCGGGGCGGAGCCCTGAGCAGGTCGTTTTGGGAATCACTGCCAGCGTGCTGGCGGTGGTCACAAAACATTTCCTGTCCCTTCTTTAAATCTCATTTCTGTATTTTGGTACTTTAATCGCCAGAAGTAAATTGGCGTCATGGGAGGTGGGATCTGGAAATTTCCATCATTACGGGGCAGAATCATCTTTTTTGATGTTTCCACTGGAGGGTGTTATGGCTACACAGCAGTTTTTCACACAAGAGCAGATTGATGAGGCAAAATCCAGGCTGGAAAATCTGCCAGATTTGTCACCAAAACGTATTACCAGAAATGAAGTGCTGGAAAGTCTCCGTGGCACCATTCTGATGCTGGCGAAAGAAAAAGGCTACAACGCAAAAGACATCAAGTTGGCACTGGATGAAATGCAGTTTGGTTTCAGTGAAAGGGCGATTTCCGATGTTATGAAAGACAACGGGAAAGGAAAAAAACAGGCACGTGACAGAAAGGTAAAAAGTACGGTAACGGGTGCGGGTAATGAGGGCGTGACGCGGTAGCGAAGTGATAAAGTCCGAAAAAAAACGGGGGTTTTCAGTGCCTCCGTTCCACAAATCAGGATTTAAGTTCTTTCATTTTTTCGGCAAGGGACCAAAGAAAACGGTTGTTTTTTATGTCGCCGTCAATGCCGTTTATCGCTCTGGTTTTTGTCACTGATCCCTTCACGGCCCGGCCACGTAATCCACCACGAATGATGTTCTCCTGGGTACGCTGATAAACAGTCCAGAGGTCATTCGGATTGTCTGCCTTTCGGCGCGCCTGCAAAACTGAATCAGCAGTGACCGGAATATGCTGGCCATCATAGCGAAACTCCAGCGCCGTTTCAGCAAAGGCAACCTGTTCACGATGATCAAGCTGGATAAGCTTCATTTCATCGCGTGAATGTTCAATCGCCTCAAAGCGTTTAAGAATGTCATAAGCCCCCTCAACCACCTGACTGATAATGTCGCCTTTATGCGGCACACGGATTTCGCCATACACTTCTCCGCACACCATACCGTTGGAACAGATGCTGCGAAACTGTCCGGGGATCATCTGGTAGCTGCTGCTGCCGTCATGGCTGTTTAGCAAAATAATTTCCGAGACTTCTGAGGCAATAATCTGATCACGACGACGCAGGCGCAGCAGGTGTTTTGCATGACCGACGCGCCCCTGATCGCGCACGCGCTGCTGGCAGGCATAGAACGGTTCAAAACCTTCTTTACGCAGGCGCGTCAGAATATGGCTTGTAGGGATATAGGTGTAGCGGTCACTGCGTGAATCATGTTTATCTTCAGAAAACACGCTGGGAACAAACTGGCGAAGCTCATCATCAGTCAGTGGGCGGTCGCGGCGAATGCTGTTTGCAGAACGAAAACCATTAAATAAACGGGCCATAATTGTCACACTCCGGATTTGAGATTATCGGGTAATGCCGCCCTGTCTCGGGGCGGCAGGCAATCAGTCAGGCAACAGCACGATGGATCTCCAGCGAACGGAGAAACTGGCCCCATTCACTGCTGCTCATGGCTGGGACACGAACGGCTCTGCGCTTGCGGACGCAGTGCGCCACGTGACGGACACGTGCCCGAATTTCATCTGGAATCTCACGCACATCCGGATCGGTGTGACGATGGCGGGTATGAGATGATTTACCCCCGGGCTTTACATACCCGGCAGAGGGTGTGATGATGCTGCGGTCAGCAGTTTTCATGATTTACTCCTTATTGCTGTTGACGCTCCGGACGGTCATTTGGTCGTGTCGTCCGGGGTAAACGGGCGGAATTTCCGCCCTTTTTCCTTTCTGCCCGTCAGGACGGGCGGCGGATCACGGTGTAACCGATATCAAACTCGTAAACGGCAACCGGCCAGCCGTCGCGCATGTAAACTTTCAGCGCGTCCGGTTCTTCTGTCGGCTCATCAATCACCTCCAGCCCGTTAAAATCGTTACTCGCAAGACCAGACGGCCCCAGGAATTCGCCGTGCGTCCATACGTAGTCACACAGGTCCATAAAGGCATCGAGGGACAAATCCTGCGTGTCCTGGATGCTGGAGGCTGATACGTTTTTCATCATGAAATCCTCATGCTGTGAGATCCGGTTTATGCAGCGCGCTGCGGTGTGACCGGAGGGATGCGGATGCCTAAAAAGACTTCCTCTGACGCGGATTTTTTCTTTTCCGGTCTGGCCTTTCGCGGCGAAGGGCAGAGTTGCAACGACGAAGAGAGGGCATAAAGGGGCGACGACAAAAAGTTTTTGCGGCCCCTGGCGAAAAGTTTTTGGCGGCGTACATTTCACCCCTTTCTGCACGAACCGGCGGTGCTACGACAAGCCCTCCGCGCAAGGCATGAGCGGAACAGCGGGAAAGACGTCAGAAGGGGAATTTGCAGCCCGCAACCGCGGGCTGGCCACAGAGCCACGGCGGCTTTTTGCCGGGGCGGTTAAAGCGACGGCGCCAGCCGTCAGCAGCCGTTGACGTTGACCTTCGCCATCAGACTCTACACGAACCCGCCCGCGGGTTCGGCGGAGCTAGGCGGCTCTGCCGCCTTAGCGGAGTGAGGCTGACGACTGCCCGCCAGGGCAGGAGCCGAAGGGGGCCATGGCCCTGCCCGTGAAGTGGCTTTTGAAAAAGGAACAGAAAAGGAAAGTCAGAAGGAACACGGATACCAGGAAACGGATTGCTTTGATGTGCACAAAAACGGATAAGGCCGGTGCGGCAGCACCGGCGCTGTCCGGCCCTTGCGTTTTTTGTTGCGGAGCTGCGCCGCGCAGAATGCAGAAAGTGAAACCGCCCCTTTCAGCGCGGGTCGATTAAATCCACGACCATCGACAGGATCTCGTCCATGATGTGGGGAGCCACCTTTGTGCTGTAAGTGGCCTTACGGGCAGCCAGGTCGAGCGAACGTAACTGATAGCAAAGTGCAACGCCCGTCACCTTACCCGATTCGGTGCTGTCTCCGTCTAACCAGACCGTCACGGACTGCGAACGCGCGGCCCCACCGCCACTCGTTATCGGTACACATACCGCCGTTCCCAGCGCCGCAACAAGCTCCCTGGGAGAAATCACAAGGTAATAGTGCGGCCCTTTAAACTCCTTTCCCTCAACCGGATCGCCGTTAACGTGCCAGATTTCACCTTTCTGCGGGATTCTGCGCGATACCATCAGATAAACTCCCTTCCCTGTGGTCTGTCATTCGCGCCGTCGCTGATTTCGTCGTTGAACTGTCGGATTTCATCCTGGTCAATCCCTGCCAGTAGCTGTGCCACCGTCTTACGGCCACGGGCAACACGACCTGACGGACGAATACTCACGGCATCCCCGTCTGCGGTAACGTCCAGCAGTGTGCCAACGCTCCAGCCTGCTCTGGCTGCAATGTCGCTTGGAATGGTCAGCACAACCGCCCCGCCCTGCTGCCTCAGTTTTGTTACTGTCATACGCCCTCCGGTGTGTGTAACTTTGTCACACTTATGATAGCACAGTGTGAAACAAAGTCACACTTTATCGGCGATTAAATCTCCTGTTTTCGTTCAGATATAACGCGTAAGTATTCAGATGATGCACACATTTCCCTTCTAGGAATCAGACTGAAGCATCGTTTTGAGTTCCTTTTTTGCCGACCGGCAGAGATAATCACCGAGGCCATCAGGCTCTGCTCGCACCAGCCTGAGCGCCTCTGCCCACGCCTAGACGGAAGAAAGGGGCAGCCTGGGCCGGGCCAGTGTCCAGTCAGTCACGGTTCCTGTGATCTCACCGGCTAAGTGCAACAGCGTACCCAGCATCAGTTCCTCACGATTCTCCTCATCCGGCTGGCTCACAAGTTCGCGCAGGAAACAGAGACTCGCCATCATTTCTTTCTTTTTCTGTTCTGTGTAGCTCAGTGATGTGTTCATGATCGCCTTTCTCCGAAAGCAATATTAACGCTGTAGCTGTCGTGCTGTTACATGGCCCGCGCAGACTGGTGCGCTACGCGTCCTGTTCAACCTGCCAGTGACGACTGGCCGAAAGGAGCATTTCGCAGAGCGGCATGCCGGTTTCACTGCATAAATGCATCAGGTCAGTGAGGAAATCGACAATAACGGTTTCGGCAGATTCGCCGTCGGTATTCAGTCCGGTATAGCGGGCGAAGGCGGTCAGAGCGGCAGCGGCTGCGCCTGCACGGCTGGCATTATCAGCATCAAACGGCAGGCGATCCGTCACCTGTTCTGCCAGGCAGGATAAATCGGCAACGTTGAGGGTTTCAGCCGCTCTGAGCGTGTGGCATTCAGGTAATGAAAAACTATGCATGTAACGTACCTCATTCGTGTCAGAACGGGCCGGACGTGTCCGGCCCCGTTTTATCAGATAATGACTTTGCGGTTATAAGTGGCTTTCGTGGTGGTTTCCGGCATAGTTTCGTGTACTGACATGGCATATCCCCTTTTAGGCTTTTAAAAATCATCACCCGGTGAGTTTCTCCGCCGCGGTGTTGACCTGTGAGCTGAACGGCTGTGGTTTCCTGTGGTGTTTCATCACCCGGTTGAGATCCCACGCCGCAGGGGCGTTAACTGGCGCGGTCCAACGCAGACCGACCAGGACAGCGGGACATTTTTTCCGGCTTCATGAAAAAATGTCCACGCTGTTTATTCCATCCTGGACGGCAAGGCGGACCGTGGCTGTATCAGCCCCGGTGTGGGCGTAAACCGGCATGATGAAAGAGGGAATGAGGCGGACAGCACCGCAGTGCCGGCCGCGCGGAGAAACGCAGCGGCAGGGCTCTGCTCATAAGAGCCCTGGCGGTATTTTGCCGGGGCGGTGAAAGCACCGGCGACAGCCGGTTGCAGCCGTTGCGTCAGGATGGAAACCCGCTGCCCCGGAACGGGGCCGGGCAGAGACGGCCTGCCGGCTCTGTGCGGAGCATGACAGCCGCCCGGACGCCCGGGGTAAAGGACCTTTTGCTTTTAAACTGCGGCAGACTGAAAAAAGTGTTGTTAAACCGCCCTCGCTAATGAATATTAATGCCAATAAAAAGCATATAAATTCACATGAGAGAGATTCAGCATGTCAGTCACCCGTCCCGTTGCTGCTCAGTTTGAGGCGTACAATGCGCATGATATCGACGCTTTCATCGCCTGCTTTGCAGATGATTTTAAGGGCTACCGTATGCCTGCTGAAACGCCCTCAACACAGGGAAAACCGGCGCTGCGTGATTTCTACATCAGCAACCGTTTTAACAATCCCGCACTCAGAGCGGAACTGATTTCAAGAACGGAGCTGGGGAATAAAGTGTTCGATCATGAATTTATTCACGGCCTGTCACCCTCTCCGCTTGAAAGCATTGCCGTTTTTGAAATTAACGATTGCCTCATCTCAACGGCCTGGTTCTATTTCCCCTGAATCCGGGCACGCTGCCGTAATCAGCAGAACGGCAGGAAGCGCGCCGCCAGGCGCGTCCTCTGCCGTTCTGCCGCCGCAGGCGGCCGGTTTTTCGCCCAGGCCGGAAAGGGCGGCGGGCTTCCCTGCCCTGCTCCCCGCGTTTACGGATTAATGCCCTGCCAGGCACGACTGAGCGCTTCTTCAATGGCACGCGGATCATCATCTCCGCCGGTTTCGTGCTGTGCATCCCTGTCCCATGTGGCGATGTCGCACACAATTTCGGCGGCGGTTTCCTCCGTGATGTGCTCCTCGCTGAGTACCTTCAGCACGTCGTCTTTACGCCAGATAATCAGCGTGATTTTTTCCTCGCCCTGAAATTGGGTTTTCAGGCGGTGGCAAAGCTGGCTGACGGTTCCGTACATTTTTTGGCTCCTTATCGGGGGCGGCTGCGCCGCCCCCGCGCTGTCTGTCACTGGATGGTTATTCGTCTGTCTGCGCTCTCAGCGCGGCGCTGACACGTAAAAGCGCCTGTGTTTCGTCCTGATAAAGCCGCGCGGCCGCCCCCTCGCCGCTCTGTGCGTCCTCAAGGCGCATAAAATCCCACGCCACCCTGAGCGCAATTTCGAGCGCGGCGGCGGGCACCGTCGCTTCGCGGGCATGCCTCTCTTCCTCTCGGATGTTATCCAGTACCGCCTGGAGCGTTTCCAGGCTCACGCCGTATTCATGCTGGGAATCGAGTCCGTCGATTTGCTGCAAAATCTCGTCGGCGGTTTCGTCGGTGATCCGTACGTTATCGAGTACGCTGAGCACGTCCTCTTTTGTCCAGATAATCAGCGTCATGAGTTCGTCGGATTTGTAGCGCTGGCGCAGTCGCTCACAGATTTCGTTAACGGTTCCGTACATGGTGTTTTCCTCTGTAGGGGCGGCCCCGCCGCCCCGTGGGTTATCAGTTCAGGGCGCAGAAAATGGCGGCGGCTTCGGGATGGGTTTTCACAAACTCCATCAGCTGGCGGTGGCGCTGGCAGAAATGCGCACACAGTTCCTCATCGTCGTGACGGTCGTAGAGCCAGCTGTAAGCGTCACATCCACACCGTCTTCCATTTCTGCCCGTGTTTCCTACCATGGACACTTTCACGAACATGGACACTACCGTGGACAGAAACACGCCTTACATCAGCAGACCCTGGATCACTACAGCACTCAGCCTGCGGTTTAACGACGCCCTGACCTACCGTGAAATCGCTGAGCAACTGAACATCAGCACTTCCGCTACGCATAAAATGTTCAAGCGTTTTCGCCGTACGGGTATTAACTGGCCGCTGCCCGAAGACTACACGCCGGAACGGCTTGATGAGGAGCTTTACGCTTTCAATCTGGAAACGAATCTGCCCGTAAAAAAGCGGCGCCCGGACTGGCCGCTGGAGTTCAAAATCCGCATGGCGGAGCTGAGCCTGCAGCCGGACGCCTGTGTGGCACAGCTGGCCCGGGAGCACGGGGGCAACGATAACCTGGTGTTTAACTGGCGCAACCTGCACCGTCAGGGCCTGCTGGACCCCGCCACGCGCGCCGGGATGATACCCGTCATGGTTGAGCCTTTTCCCGTTCCGGTCAGGCAGAGCAGTGGGGTTCCGGATTCGCCCCCCGTTATCAGCTGTAAGCTGACGCTGCCCGGCGACACCCTGAGCCTGACCGGCCCCGTGACACCGGAGTTGCTGCGGGCGCTGGTCAGTGAGCTCCGTGAGAGTGAGGTATGATTAGCTTTCCGTCAGGCGCGCGCATCTGGCTGGTTGCCGGCGTGACAGACATGCGCTGCAGCTTCAACGGGCTGGCGGCGAAGGTGCAGAACACGCTGCGGGCAGACCCGTTTGGCGGCCATCTGTTTATCTTCAGGGGCAGGCGCGGCGATATGGTGAAAATCCTCTGGGCCGATGCGGACGGCCTGTGCCTGTTCACCAAGCGCCTGGAGCGGGGGCGCTTTGTCTGGCCGGTGAACCGGGACGGCAGGGTGCACCTCACGCAGGCCCAGCTGGCGATGCTGCTGGAAGGTATCAACTGGAAGCATCCGCAGCGGATAAATCCTCCTGGCCTGCGCATCTGAACCGGCGTAATGTGAATGCATGGAACGCTCACTCTCTGCAGAAAACGCCCGGCTCAGGGCGCTGCTGGACACGCAGCAGCGAAGCCTTGAGCAGATGGCCGAATACAACCGCCTCCTGTCACAGCGGGTGGCGGCCTACGCCAGCGAAATCAGCCGCCTGAAGGCGCTGGTTGCGAAACTGCAGCGCATGCAGTTCGGCAAAAGCTCCGAAAAGCTGCGTGAGAAAACGGCACGTCAGGTGCGCGAGACTGAGGATCGCATCAGCGCCCTGCAGGAGGAAATGGCGGAGGTCCTGGGTGAGCAGCATGACCCGGCACTCCCGCAGCCGCTGCGCCAGACTTCCGCCCGCAAACCTTTACCGGCCTCGCTTCCCCGTGAAACCCGCACGCTGACTCCGGAAGAAACCACCTGTCCGGCGTGCGGCGGAGAGCTCAGCGCGCTGGGCTGCGACGTGTCGGAACAGCTGGAGCTCATCAGCAGTGCCTTCAGGGTTATCGAAACGCAGCGGCCGAAGCTGGCCTGCCGCAGGTGCGACCACATCGTTCAGGCCCCCATGCCGTCAAAACCCATAGAGCGCAGCTACGCCGGCCCCGGCCTGCTGGCGCGCATTGTCACGGCGAAGTTCGCCGAACACACGCCTCACTACCGACAGTCGGAGATATACAGCCGCCAGGGCGTGGAGCTGAGCCGTGCCACGCTGGGGCGCTGGTCCGGCGCGGTCAGCGAACTGCTGGAGCCGCTGTATGACCTGCTGCGCCAGTACGTACTGATGCCGGGTAAGGTGCACACCGACGATATCCCGGTCCCGGTACAGGAGCCTGGCAGCGGCAAAACGCGCACTGCCCGTCTGTGGGTGTACGTGCGGGATGACCGCAACGCCGGGTCGCATCTGCCGCCGGCGACATGGTTTGCATACTCACCGGACCGGAAAAGTATCCATCCACAACAGCATCTTGCCGGGTACAGCGGCATCCTGCAGGCGGATGCATACAGTGGCTATAATGCACTTTACGAAGACGGCCGTATCACGGAAGCGGCCTGTATGGCGCATGCCCGGCGAAAAATCCACGACGTCCATGTCCGCACGCCGACCGGCATCACCACCGAAGCGCTCCGGCGCATCGGTGAGCTGTATGCCATCGAAGCAGAGATACGCGGCAGTCCGGCAGACGAGCGGCTGGCAGCCAGAAAAGCCAGAAGCATTCCGCTGATGCAGTCGCTGTACGACTGGGTGCAACAACAGATGACAATACTGTCGCGCCACTCCGACACGGCAAAGGCATTCACGTACCTGCTGAAGCAGTGGGACGCGCTGAACCTTTACTGCCGTAACGGATGGGCGGAAATGGACAATAATATCGCGGAAAACGCATTGCGGGGCGTTGCCCTGGGCCGGAAGAACTGGCTGTTTGCCGGTTCAGACAGGGGCGGAGAACGTGCTGCTGTTCTGTACTCACTGATCGGAACCTGCCGGCTGAACGACGTGGATTCGGAGGCGTGGCGGCGCTACGTGCTCAGCCACATTCAGGACTGGCCAGTGAACCGGCTGCGCGATCTGCTGCCGTGGAAGGCCGATCTTACCTCCGCTGTTTTGACCTGACCCGGTTATGGCACAGAGCTGAATTTAATCTGACAGGCTGCTCTGTGCCAGAAGCGGGAGTATCTAACAGCACTTAGTGTTGATAACAGGGAGCAGGTCAGGAGCCAGCAGAACTGTAAATCTCATTCCTTAAACATTTCAGGATAATTCTGTTTTTATATATTCAACCGGACCTGTCGCTATAATCAAAAAACAGACAAAACAGGCTACAGCCATGAAGCACCAGCATCATTTTCCGCAATGCGGATCTTTTACAGCCAGGTAGTAAGGAGAATAATATGTTGAGAGATATCGAGAAGGTTACGAATACTGTCACAGGCGAAGCCCTGATGTCACTTATCAGGGAGGATGCACCAGTCAGCAACGAATCACTGGCAACACGCCTGCAACATTTTCTACAGGCTGAAGAAGACGCCCACAGGCGTCAGGCAATACTTGCTGCAGTGAGTATGTTAAATACCTTTACAGGTAATCATGATTCACCCGATAACATTACTCAGAGTAAAAAGAAGGTTTTCTTCCTGTCAGCCACGAAACACTGATCACATAACAGCGTAAACCGCCTTAAGGCGGTTTACGAATACGCAGTTAAATGCCCCCTACATTTATAATCAGCTATCGTCTTTAGATTCAGCAAAACTATTGCATAATAACGTTTCAACGCTTTCCTTATGCAACATAAAAGTGGTCTGCTATCTGTAAATTAATACGCGGCTTCATTAGCAGATTCTTCATGTACTGTTGAATAGCTTCGAACGTCCGTTCCTCGCTCATAGCAGACATATCTAAATTGTTTAATTGAACGTGCCAACATCAGACCAGCGCAGGATTGACCGGATCGTTCTCTTTCAGACACAATCGAAACGACGCTTCTGATGTGTCGGGGATACTTACTCAGAAACCGGCGGAATGGTTGTGGACTGTAGTTGTGCTAAACCCCGGCTCAGCTATGGCGTTTTTGTCATTTATAGGGAGTAAACATGGAAGTAACGGTAGAAATGTGTCCGCCAGATGAATGGGAATCCATGGTGAAAATTTTTACCGAGATGGAAGAGCACTACTATGGTAAGGGCATCATTCAGAAAACACTGTTGAAGAATTATCTCCGCAATCGACTCTTCAGTCAGCTCTCCGGTACTCTGGTGCTCAGGGCTCGCCGCGATGCAAATATCGTTGGGCTGGCGTGTTGCAGCATTCTCTATCCTTCGCCCCGGTACAGTGGAGAGTTACACATCAAAGAGCTGCATGTTTCACGGAGTGAGAGAGGTAAAGGCACTGGGGAATCCATAATGCGCTTTATGGCAAAACTCGCTCTTGAGCATGAGTGTCGTAGCCTTAGCTGGAATGCCGAGAAATCAAACGCCGGAGCAAACCGTTTTTATCAATCTTTAGGGGGCAGAATAAATGGCGATATTGTGAATTATTATCTCCATGGTGACCTCCTGAGTAAACTGGCTTCCGGCAGTTTGGCACCGTCTGGAGGCTATACCGGTTAGTCTCTCGCACTGATTTGGCTTGCCAGCAAGGCAGAGGCAACTGCGTAATATTGATGCCGTGTTCGCTCTGTGCCAGGAGCTGACATTAGTGATCATTGGTCGGCCACTGCTGAGCAGCAACATTACATGCCCTATATGTCTGTTAATATGCGCACAATACTAATGTTTCTGGGTAAGAGTGATATGCCTCAAATAACCATCCATATTCTGAATGCGCAGGAAAAACTCACTGTTCACTGTGAATGGCTGCGAACTACCCTGAAAGATACCTTTGTAGAAGTCACAAGGCTGATGCCGACTCCTTCAGTTGATGTCATAGTTAAGGCTGGGAAGTGTGTTATCCCTGAAAAAGGGCATGCCGGTTTTTGTCCTGAATCTGGAGTTATCTATATAACCGTCGATCCTGAAAACCCTGCATTTTGCAAAAACGTTGCGCACTCTATTGAACGTATGTTTGCTCATGAACTTCACCATGCTGCAAGGTGGGCAGGACCGGGATACGGCTCAACGCTGGGAGAAGTACTGGTCTCTGAAGGACTTGCCGGGCATTTTTCTCTTGAGCTTTTGGGTGGTGAAGCTGAGCCCTGGGAAAGCCTCAAGTCCGATATTGTTAAACCCTACTATCCACTAGTGTTTGAAAACTGGAATCACACTGATTACGACCATAATACCTGGTTTTTCGGAACAGGAGATTTACCAAGGTGGCTGGGTTATACCGCAGGGTTCAATCTGATATCCAGGTATCTCGCTTCATCTCCACATTTGAAAGCATCAATGCTGGCGAACATAAAGGCTGAGGAGTTAAAAGCTTTTATATGAAGTAGATACTTTTAATTTCTCTAACGCTGTTATTCAACTCATAAGCGAAACTCGCTTGGTCCGCTTTTCGCTCATAGCGGCTGTTGAGGCACAAAGGTCCGCTCCGTGCCAGAAGCGGACATTGCGAATACAAATTTTGTGTTGATCTGCGTAGAGAAAAATGGTCTCTGTATAGATTGCTAAACTTGAGAGCTGAAGCACCTCATCAATTTTCACTGTAAGGACAACCAGATGCCTGACTACCATTTCTATCAAAAAGGTAAACAGATAGTTGCGTTAGAACGTTCGGAGGAAGATCAGGCATTTAAATTAATTAATCAGGGCTATGAAAAGCAATTTGAAGAGATTAGTGCGGCTACAAAAAAAAACGCACTCACGCGTCTTACTAACATTCGTACAGATAATCGGACAGACCAGCGTAACTTTTTAGCAGGTGCTGGCACGATGCCGTTGATAGGCATTTTGACGGCAGTCGCAGTTTTTCTATTACGAAAAAAACAGCCCTGACATTGACTAAGTCCGCTTTTCGCTCAAAGCGGACACTGCCCCTGAAGACCAGAAACTTGTTTCATAAACCAATGCTGACGAGACTTACTGCAGGGTTTTCATGTCGTACCGCGCCAGTCAGCAGCGCGGTACTCCGATCAGAAATGCGTCCAGCCTTCGTCCTTGTTCGTTACGCCGGTGCCTGTTTCCGGCGTACTGAATTTCTGTCTTACGGGTTCAGAGGCCGCATTAACAGAAGACGTAATGACCTGACTACCCAGACTGAATACTGATACGGCCTGGAGAAGCCGTCCGGCCTGATCTTTAAGGCTTGCTGCCGCTGAGGCCGACTCCTCGACGAGCGAGGCGTTCTGTTGCGTGGTGCTGTCCATCTCCGTTACCGCAATGCCTACCTGTTCAATGCCGCGGGCCTGTTCGGCGCTTGAAGAGTTGATTTCCTCCACGGTATCAGCCAGCTTTCCGACCGCTAAAAGGATGCCTGACATTGTTTCAGAAGCGTGTAGCACCAGTTTGTTACCCTCTTCTACGCTGTGCGCATTCGCCTCAATAAGCTGACGTATTTCACCGGCAGCTGTGGCACTGCGCTGTGCCAGAGACCTCACCTCACTTGCCACCACGGCAAAGCCCCGGCCGTGTTCACCAGCCCGGGCCGCTTCAACTGCGGCGTTGAGCGCAAGAATATTCGTCTGGAATGCAATTCCGTCAATAACGGCAGTGATTTCGGCAATACGGCCGGAGCTTTCGCTGATGGTCTTCATGGTCCCGGTAATGGCTCCGGTAGCATCGCTGCCTTTATTCGCCACATCGCGTACTCCCACTGCCAGCTGCCCGGCCTGACGGGCGTTTTCCGCATTGTTCTTAACGGTCATACCCAGCTGCGTCATGGTTGCCGCTGTCTGTTCAAGCGCACTGGCCTGCTCTTCAGTCCGCTGAGAAAGGTCGGCGTTACCCTGTGCGATCTGGGTGCTGGCCGATGCAACACTTTCCGCATTGCTTCTTACCTGGCTGACGGTGTTAATCAGCGAGTCCTGCATGTCACGAATGGCTGACAGCAGGACCCCTGTCTCATCTTTATGACCAGCATGCACTGCGCCACTCAGGTCACCCAGGGCTACGCGGCGTGCAGCCTGAACAGCCTCCCTAAGTGGCAGTGTGATACTTCGGGTAATGAAAAGTGCGGATATGCCGGCCAGTAATACTGCAACAATACCTGCGGTAATGAGCATCATCAGTGCTGATGAACGGTCTGCGCGCGCCTGTGCAGCAGCGTTAATCATCCGCGCTTCCTGATGGTCCTGCAGTTGTTTCAGGGAAGCCATGAATTCACCCTGGCTTTGATAGCGCGGACCAAAAAGCAGCTTCGTGGCTTCGTCGCTCTTGCCGTTTTTCGCGAGGGCCACAACTTCATCAAGGAAAGGCAGGAAGAGGTCTGCCCGGTTCGTGAGACGCTTAAAGATTTCCAGCCCTGTGGGTGAGTGCACCTGTTTCCGGAGAAGTTCGAGCAGGCCGTCAAGCTCATGCCTTTCGCTGCGGTAGTCACTGATGGCTTTATCTCTCTGAGACTCATCCTTGAGAAGAATTGCATTGCGTGCAAGGCGACTCATATCTGAGGTGAGATAGCGCAGAGACTGGGAGGCGGAAGATTTACTGTAAAGGCTTCC
Organism: Pantoea sp. Fr+CA_20; assembly: GCF_024520835.1. Lineage (NCBI taxonomy): Bacteria > Pseudomonadati > Pseudomonadota > Gammaproteobacteria > Enterobacterales > Erwiniaceae > Pantoea > Pantoea sp. Fr+CA_20. The sequence goes on along the minus strand of NZ_JALNPN010000031.1, from coordinate 6,434 downwards.
TGAAATTTCATCATTTACATTACCAAGCGAGTTAACTTTAAAGACGCCAATCAGCATCATGGTAATGACAAGCAATGCCATAAAGCCGAAGGCTGCACTGAGCCTTATACCTATTTTTATATTATTCATGTAGGTTCCCTGATGTCAGGTATCAGCACTCATGTATTGAGTAGTCAGCGCTGATACAGAAGCTCTCCAGTACTGGAGAATGATGTCATAAATTTCCGCTTTGTTTTAAGTCGGAATTATTACTATCGGCAGCATTGAAATAATGTTCATCCTGACTGTGCCAGACCTGAAAGCCGGGGAGAGCGCATGGCTGTTTCGGAGCCATGGTTAAACTGGCATGAGCATCGAATAGTGGGGCAGTAAGTGCTGCTTTCATCCTTACAGGCATGAAAAAGCCTGTAATGCCCGCATTTCACTTTTTGCGGATTTTCCCTGACGAATATGTCCGCTTTGTGCCAGAAGCGGACATTACCAACCTCATGTTAAGTTGATTAGCGGGTAGCAGGTCATCATGACCGCATTCTTATGCTAAATTTGGGTGTCGTGCATACAGTAAAAGGATACGTATGAGAATCGAGATCTGTGGAGATTCTGACATTCCCGATCTGGCAAAGATTTTTGTCGAGATGGATTCCTATTATTTCGGGAGTGAAGCGGCCAGCTATGAAGAAATGCTCTCTTATCTGACCCACAGGGTTTTTTCCGTCTATTCCGGAATAAGTGTCGTGTGAGCATGGAAAAACGGAGTCCTTGTCGGATTTGCAACGTTCACACTGATGTTTCCTGCTCCAAAGTGCTCCGGTCAGGCATATATGAAAGATCTTTTCACTTCAGCGGCGGTGAGAGGTCAGGGAGTCGGTAAATCACTTATGCGATTTATTGCAGCTTTCGCCGTTGAACATGGCTGCACGCGATTTGACTGGACCGCTGAAACCACCAACCCGAAAGCTGCCGAATTTTACTTGTCCCTTGGGGCTTCTTTCATCAAAGAAAAGCAGTATTTTCGATTGGATCATCAGCGTTTAGCTGCGTTTGCTATGCAGAACGCACATCCCTAAAGCCTATCCCGGCTTAGAAGCGGCACTACATGGCCGGGATGTTATTTCAATTTGGCAGAATTGCCGCTCTTCATCATATTGACTTCCGCTTCTCGCTCAAAGCAGCCCCTCTCTAATTGATTGTGCTAAATCAACAAAACCTATCAGCTAAAGTCTGAGCTGATGCACCTTCATGCGAGTGTCAACACGGTCAATATGCGACGCTTACAGCCAGCTACGGTGGTTAAGTACCAGCGCCGTGATGATGATCCCCGCTGCGTCGGCGCTGATTTCCAGTTCCGTCCAGTGGTAAGGGTTTGAATACATGTATCGTTCCTCCCCTTCGGGCTTCATATAGCCCCCGCCCCCTGGCAGTTGTACGAAGTCCCATACCGTGCCGTCATAGTTGGCCAGATAGCGGCTGGCATAGAGGTACACGTTGTTTTCAGCCTGCGCGTAGTCGTGGCCAAACAGGGAAGGCAGAAAACGCAGGTTCACAAAATCTGCCAGGACAGACGCTGGCGGGTAAACGTGGAATTGTGTGTTCATCAGATATCTCCGCAGTCAAAGGGGATTACAGTTCCGGCCTGTGCCGTGCCTGAATGACAGCCCGACGAAAAGCGGAGTGATCAGGAGCGACGACGAGGCCGCAGCGCAAGCGAGCGGAGCCGTGATTACGCACGGCGCTGACGCGAATATTGAGCGGAAGCGCGACGGGAGTAAGCGCGGCGGAGGGAGTGCGAACGGGGGAGGAGGCGAGCGAAGCGATCTCTTGATCACGCAGCGGTCGGGCTAAAGTGAAGGCACGGCACCGGCCGCAGACCGCACGAACCGGGGTTTCTGTCCTGTCCCGCCGCCAGGCGGAATAAAGCGGCGCGCAGCAACATCCTTATTGCCTGTTGTCCACAGACCGGTGCATAAACCGGCCGGAACCCTGTGGATAAAAGCGCAGCGGCGGCAGTATCCGCGACATAAAAAAGAGCGGTCATAAAATGACCACTCCGGTATATCAGTTCAGGTGCTTGCGCATCAGGCCGGCCCGCCGGTAAAGGTTTCGCTTTACCATGTCCCGCAGCCGCAGATGGAACTCGTAAAGCGATTCCTCCAGGTCGTTCACGTCATCGGTGAGCTGAGTGAGTTCTGTATTCAGGGTCTGGTCTGTCATGGTGCTGTCCTTCTGGTCTGGTTAAGGTGAATAAATCAGGCGGCCCGTGCGGCGCGCAGTTCGCCGAGACGACGCAGGCCGGCGGCGTGGTACTGCTCAAGCAGTTCAATGCCAATCCAGCGGCGCCCGCTCTGATCCGCGGCGACGCAGGTCGAGCCTGAGCCGGCAAAGGGGTCTAATACCAGGTCGCCGGGCTTCGTGAAGGTTTCGATGAGCGGCTGTAGCACGCTTACCGGCTTTTCCGTCGGGTGGTGACGGTTGCCCGTGTACTGCCAGGGCATCACATCGGGCAGCGGGTTTGCCGGCAGCGGCGGGCGCCCTTTGGCCAGCAGGTAGGCGCTCTCATGCTGATACCCGACAAACGCCGATTTCGAGGCGTAGGTTTTGGTGAAAACGAGGTGCCCGACAACGCGGAAGCCCGCCGCCTTCCAGGCCTGCATGAAGACGTCCACGCGGTTCCAGCCGTAAAAACTCACTGCCAGGCTGTTGTTTTTGAGTACGCGGAACATTTGCTGGCTCGCCGGCAGCACCCACTCATCGTTAACGTCGTTGGCGATCGAACGGCCGGACCGGTCCTTGAAGCCGACGAGGTACGGCGGATCGGTGAGAATGAAATCGATGCTGTTATCCGGAAAGCCGGACATGATCTGTACGCTGTCGCCACGCATGAATCGGGACATAGTTATGCTCCTCAGTTTCAGGGGGCACCCCTGTGGTGCCGTGACCACCACAAAGACGGGCTAAAAGCGGAGCAGGCAGGGGCGACACCGGAAGCCGCACGCGCCGCCGGAGCGGACTGAATGTCCCGCGTACGGCGGGGAACGGGTGAGCAGTTGTGTTTGGTGTCAATCGGAACGGGAGATAGATGCACAGCTGCATTAAAAATGTTTGTTTGTGAGCGATGCAGACACTATTCCTCAGAGACGGCTCTGACGTATAAAGTAGAGTGAGTATTATTGAAAAGGTATTTCTGGCATGAACCCCTATGAGAGACATTACAGGCAACTCATGGCAAATGGCGCGGCGGCCTGGGCTGGAGAAGGTTATCCCAGAGCCAAAAAACAGCAGGAGAAAATATTTCGGTGGCTTTACACACACCAGTATTTACCCCACCCTGGTACACCTGTACTTGAGATGGGGTGTGGGAATGGAGCAATGGCAGCGCAGTCGCTTGCTGAGCTCGGGTATTCTGTCTGGGGAGTTGACTGGTCAGAAACGGCTATCAGGTGGGCAGAAGATCGTTTTCAGCAAGCCGGGCTCACCGCAAGATTTATTGTCGGCGATGTCTGCAATATTCATCAATGCAGGGACGCGATGTTTGAGCTGATTATTGATGGCAGTTGTTTACATTGCCTTATAGATGACGCGCGCGAACTTTTTTTTTTGCAGAGGTAAGAAGATTGCTCCGACCCGGGGGACGATTTGTAATCGATTCTATGTGCGGAACTCCCCGTCAATCCGAAGATGTTGAAGTGTATGATCCACTCAGGCATCATTTACTGAAAGAAGGCCGTCCCTGGCGGACCCTGATGCCGCTTACGGATTTAACTGATGAAGTACAAAAAGCGCATTTTAATTTGGAGGCGTTCAGAGTTAATAAAAATAAATGGTGGGATCATGCCACAATAGTCTGTTCGGTGAAGCAGTAACGTGCTGTGTCATCCGCAGAACGCTCCGGGCAGTGTGTTGCACCCATCGGTTAAACTCACAGTGCAAAGCAGGCATGGATAGACCATCGAAGTTTTCGTAACTATGAGCCGCACCTAATACCTCTGCCGTCATCATCGCAGCTAAAACATCCCGACAACGTCCGAATATGCAGGGTTGGGTTGCCTGACAATTCAGTTACTCAGCAGTGAGGTGGAGTTAAAACAGGCCCTGCAAAATAACCTTTCAGAGCACCTATTGTTAATATTTTGAATTTTTTTTTCAAAATGTAGCCATTTTGTCAACGTAACGCTCTTTTTATATACATTTATTGTCATTACTATTTATGTAAGCATGAGGGCTTGATTATGAAATCAGTTATTCAAGAGAAGATACTTACCTTGTTTTTGTGTGTCGCGATTACCGCTGTAATCGTTAAATTCATTTCGAAAAGTGCTTTCTACGTTTCACATCCTTCTTTATCCATTTCGTTAACAGTTGCTGTAGCAGTAATCATCTCGAACGTGGTAGTAACAAAAATAGTTTCCAAAAGAGGATAAATGACATGCTTAGAGAACTGACTGAAATTGAAATAAATAATGTTTCTGGCGGTAATGCTAACTCAGGTTATGAAGGCCCGAACTGCACCAACGCCGCGATTAAGGGGGGAGTGACCGGTGCAACGGGCGGTGCTGTCGCCGGTGCTATCCGTGGCGGTGTGACGGGCCTTGCTGGCGGTCCTGCAGGGGTTGTAGCAGGAGCAGGTGCCGGGGCAGCTGAAGGGGCTGTTTATGGTGGTGTTTCAGGGGCTGTCGGAGGGTATGTGGGTTGCCGGAATAGTGGCTCTGCCAACAACGGCGGCAACAACGGCAATCTTGGCGGGGATTCAAACGCCAACAGCGCTAACGGACAGTGCCATTGGTAAACAATTTTCCGGGCATGTGAGACTTATTATTCCATGCCCGTATCTGAATTTTCAGGAATGAAAAAAACTTTGCTTATGGAGCTGGCTCTCAATGCTTTACAGAAAGGAGGTGACTGAAGCCAGGAACAATTACTGGTCGGGCAAAGCTGTATTAATTTCCGGTCATCGTGGCCATTACATTATTACTTTCACCTTAATTTTTTTTACCGCATTTTTAGTGCTCATCACGTCATGCTCCTACACCCGCAGAGTCAGTGTTTCCGGCGAAATTGTCTCAACGCCCCGAGCCGTGACTGTCTTTTCTCCTCAACAGGGATTCATTATCAATCGTGCGGTAAAGCAGGGCGAACAAGTGAGGAAAGGACAGCCGCTTTACCGCATCGACGTGAGCCGGACCACCACCTCGGGCGTGGTCAGCCAGCGACATCATGAAAGTATTCAAAAACGCATAGCCACTTTGAATCAGATTGCGGCTGATATAGCCCGTAATCGTGCTCTGACGCTTTCGATGCTCGCAGAGGAAAAAAACCGTTACGAGTCGGCCCTCCAGCGGTCTTCCGAAATCGTTGCGCATGCGCGGGAAGGCCTGAAACTGATGAAAGAGAATATGGACAATTACCGGCAATATCAGCATCAGGGTCTGATAAACCGCGACCAGCTTATCAATCAGACGGCTCTTTATTACCAGCAGCAGAATGACATGCTGGGGATTGAAAGTCAGAATCAACAAAATGCGCTACAGGTAATGAATCTGCGCAGCGCTCTTCAGACCCAGGCGGCCGACTTTGACAATCAGCTCAATCAGATTGCGATTCAGAAAAGCGCGCTTGAAAGTGAGTTAACGGATGCAGATGTCGGCGGCGACCAGATAATAACGTCCCCCGTTGACGGAACTGTTGATACGCTGAGCGTTACTCCGGGCCAGATGGTGGCGTCCGGAGACAGTCTCCTCCAAATTATTCCCGGCGATGCGCATTACCGGACACTGGTGCTCTGGGTGCCTGATTCAGCTATACCTTACCTCTCTGCAGGAGAACCGGTTAATATCCGCTATGATGCGTTCCCCGCTGAGAAGTTTGGCCAGTTTCCGGGTAAAATAGCATCCGTGGCCCATTCACCTGCTTCCTGGCAGGAAATGTCAACTTACCCTGGCGCTCCCCCCCCATTCTCTCAGTGGTCCCCAGACATGGTACAAAATCCTGGTCAACCCGTCCTCCGACCATTTTACCTACAAGAATAAAACTATACGTGCTGAAAACGGGATGAAGGCCTCTGTAACATTGTTTCTTGAGGAAAGGAAACTGTATCAGTGGATCCTGTCACCGCTTTATGACATCCGCGACAGCGCAACGGGGGCAATCCATGAATGAAGCGCTTCATACCATGATAAGGGGGCTGCTGCAGCGGCATGGAGGTGCCTGAGGTTAAGCGCCTGAAGTCGCTTGAGGAAGAGAACGCCAGACTCAAGAAGCTGCTCGCCGGGGCCATGCTGGATAAGGAGGCGCTTCAGGTGGCTCCTGGGCGAAAGTACTGACGACAGACCAGAAGCGCGAAGTCGTGGTGTTGATGTGTGATGCGACCGGTCTGTCGCAACGTCGTGCCTGCAGACTCACAGGTTTGTCCCTGTCGACCTGCCGCTATGACGCTCAGC
>NZ_JALNPN010000030.1:0-40022 GCF_024520835.1 Pantoea sp. Fr+CA_20 | reverse complement strand
TACCTACCTGGTTAACCCGCACTGGCATCAGGCGATACGTTTTTTTGTTACCACCATACCGGCAGTTTTGGCAGGCTGGTTACTCGTAAAAATTCGGTATTACATTATGATGCTGATCGCTCTGGGCGTAGCGCTTTTTGTCGTCGCTCTAGTGATCGGTATTATCGTTTCCCTGGTTTAGGGACCTTACAGTATTAGCTCATATTCTGAATAATTATTGAGGCAACCAGCTGGAACGTGCGTCTTTGGCACAGGCCTGAAATGTGCCTACATCTGATATCTGCTCCCTGAGGGCGTAGTACAGAAAGTTAATTAAACTCTACGCTTCTCTTACCGATAAAATACACTCACTTATCTGCAAACAGGAATGGTTTAAGATGAAGAACAGAAGAATAATATCAGGGGTTGTCGCTGTCCTGTTACTGAGCTGCGCGACAGCAACACCTGCGGCTGAAGTTTCAACGGAATCTGTTAATCCTCAGAATCTGGGGCTGACTGCAGCCAGTTACGGTGTGTTTAGCTACAAGAATAACGATGCTCTGATTAAGTCTGTAAACATTATTCAGCAACTTGGCTATCAAACTGACACACCAGCTGAGGGTCTTTCTCTGGATAGTTACCGCGAGGGAGTCGTTATCTTTACACCAGAAGCTGGCGGGAAACGGCTACTTGCGGGAAATGCTCTTGGCGCATTAGGATATCATATGCAGCCGCAGAACCTGACGAACGAGGATGCGCTGGTTATTAAAAATACCCCGATAGGTGCGAATGCCCTGGGTAAAGTAGTTAATCAGTCCTATGAAATTATATACAACGGTCAGCGTTCTCAGGCGAGCCGGCCAATTGTGATACCTCCGAAGGGTTTAGCTGTTACATTTGTGAAATTAGGTGAAGGCAAACTTTTAGTAATGACAACGTCCACCGATTAAAAGCCGTCTGAAGACTTAATGACCCTTCAAAAAATTAAGCCTGTTATTGAAACAGGCTTAATCTCAGGTTTAAGAAATATTCCTGCTGTCAGACTCCGGATATCCCAGCCCGGTCCTGTGACGTCATCTGCGCTTTAATGAAACTCAGCACGAGGTACATCAGGCAGCCTGCAATGATTGAATTCAGCGCCGGCACGCCGTACGTGACGTAATATCCTGCTACCGCGCCCACGAGGCTGCCGATGATGGCATTCCAGCCGAAGTTTTTCGTCTGCGCTTCGTCGGGTAACGCGTTCCTGCGCCGGCTTTCATCCAGCAACTTCCTGTCGCTTTTCAGAATGAAATAATCAACCATCATGACGCCGATGACCGGCGGGAACAGGACACCCAGGAGGTTCAGGAAGTCGACGAACCGGTCAAGAATGCCCATTACCGACATCGTGGTACCGGCGATGCCGATGAAAAGCGTGATAACCACGTACGGGATTTTTTTCCCCGTAAAGGCTTCAATCGCGTTAGCCACGCCAAGCGAGGACGAATACAGGTTGATGTCGTTGATCCTCATCGTCGAAAACACCACGACGATCAGCCCAATGCCGCCGGTTACCTGACCCATTATGGTCACGACGTCGGCGGTATTCAGTATCACGGAAATAATCACTGCCAGCCCGTTGATGACGTATTCTCCCGCAAAGATGGTCAGAACTGTCATGAGCATGACCTGCCGGCCGTTGCTGTAATAGCGTGTCAGGTCTGGCGTTATCAGGCTGGCCACGATACTGCCTCCCACCACAAGTGTAATAGCGTCGCTGACAGAGAGGCCTTTGCCTGCTTCAGAAAGGGCTGAAAGCGCCCCCATGTCCTGACCTTTCAGCAGAACGGTTGAAATGTACAGAACGCTGATGGCGAATGCCGGGACCGCTATGCGGGCGGCAAAGCGCAGCGCCCTGAAACCGAATGCCACGATAAACGTCAGGGTAAGGCCTGAAAGCGCAGCGGCCCAGTGAAATCCGAGTTTCTGGCCAAGAGCGTGATCCAGCGAGTTGGCAAAGACGGAATTCTGTATGCCAAACCATCCCAGGAGACTGACGGCGATGAGCAGACTGACCAGCACGGAACCGCCCCGGCCAAAACCGCACCAGCGGGCCAGCAGGCTGCCGGAAATGCCCTCCCGCATGCCGGCGTAACCCAGCCCGAAGGTTGCGACAAAGAAAATCAGGCTGCCGGCGGTGATGGCCATGAAGGCGTGTGCATAGCTCATTGAGTGACCAAGGGTTGCCCCCAGCATGAACTGGTCCAGCGCAGTCAGCATCCCCATATGTACCAGTGCCACGCCCCAGAACGGCAGACGGGCTGCGGCCGGAACCCTTTCAACGGAATAATTTTCGTGCAAGCTCATAAGTGCTCCGGTCAGATAAATTTGATGCCTTTGTTAATGGCAAATTCAGGAATGTAATTCTGCAGGTTTTTATGGGAGCAGAATTCATATAACGCTGAAACTGAATTAACCCCTGTCTTTCTGTATATATTCTGCATTTTGTTATTGATGGTCTTCGCGGATAATCCGAGATGGTTTGCAACTTCTTTCTGACTCAGATTTTTCATCAGATAAAAAATCATATCCATTTCCGAACGGGTAAAGACAGACTGGTCGGACGCTGTATGCAGGACGCCCGGTTTTTTATCACTGATACACACGTAAGGGGAAAGAACCCTTATTTTTCTGGCATTCCAGAGTGTCCCCATACAGACCCCGTTTGCATCCCTGAAGGGTATTTTCTCACTGATGTAAGGATGGAGTTCTTTTCGGCCAAACCAGAAGTCGGTCTCTATTACGCTGACGCCTTTTCCTTCTGATTCCGCCTGTCTGTCATGTTCAATAAATCCTTCAGCCTGCTCCGCCCACGTTGCGGGAAATTCGCAGTCAAGTCTGCCCTCGAGATCAAAAGCCGCCGGTGTGCAGGTGTACATGCGGGCGGCTTTGTTCATGAAAAGATGTCTGGACTGGCAGTCTTTGATTCCCCATGGTTCATGCAGGTGTTCGATCATTCTGATCATGATGGACAGTGTGTTCGTGCAGACTCTCTGATACCGCATACATACCTCTGCTTTCGCAGGTATGCTACGTAAATTCTTTTGCCAGGTAGTGACGCCTGAACTTATGTGCATAGCCTGGGAGTGAGCCGTACTCTTTATAACCGAGCTTTTCATAGAACGACCTGGCCTGAAAATCGAACGTGTCCACTGTTGCCATGTGGCAGTTCCGGTTTCTGGCCTCTGCTTCAGCAGCTGACATCAACTCTTTTCCATATCCCTTACCCCTGATACGTTCAGCGATCCATAAATACTGAATTTCAAGAGTCCCCCACCAGGTCTGAGCGATCAGACCCCCAGCGACGTTGCCATCATCGTCTGTGCAGTAAAGCAGAAACGGTTCGATTTCAACGGGATGGAATGTGGCGTTGTGACTCCAGAGTCCATCAGTAATAACGTTTTTTTCCTGGTGGGAAGGATTGGTAATAAGTGTGATCTTCAAAGTACGTTCCTTGCGGCTTGCAGATGTATAAAGCAGATTACTCTCTTCGGAATAAGAATGCTTATACACAAGTCATTGCACCTGTCAATGGGGTGAATAACCCCATTGACTCCGTTCCGGTGTGGTGTATCCTGCGTAAATGAAACAACAGACCGGAAGATGCTTAATTCCCTTTTATTTTTGGAGAGATTATATAAATACAAAACGGACTGCAAGAAATTTAAAAGTGGTATTATTTTTGTAATTTATTTCAAGAGTGGTGCGGGTGTAAAATAATGCATCCGTGCATGTTGTTTGTTACAGAATATAAACAACACCAGGGGATTTATTTTCTGTATCTCCCGTTTATGTTCGATAAGCTTTATAAAATTCGACACGCTGAGTCGTCTTAACCAAAATTATTATAACACTCCATTATAAAAATTAGATACCTAATCATTCGGTGGGAGATCTTAAAACTCACCGCTTTTTTTTAATTTCAAATCAGGAAGAGTTAATCTGTTGCATGATTTATGAACTCTGGGAAAACGTATCGCTGTTAATTTGCCCTGGAGGTCACTATGGCTGCTGACGAATACGAAAATTATGAATCACTCACGAAGTTTTTCCCTGAGCTGACGGTGCTGCAGGCCACTCAGGTTTGCATGCTGGTCTTCGGCCACATCACGATAAAGGATCTCGCTGAATACCGGGGAGTGTCTGAAGATACGGTCAAAGAAGCCATGAGTTCTGTGCAGAAAAAGCTGGGAGTGAACTCCATGAAGATGCTCAGGCCGTTCGTCACCAGCCGCGTGCTGTTGAAGCTGTCCCTGACTGTGCCCGATGCAAAACCGCATACGTGATCCCGCCGGCCTTTCTGGCCATCATATCAACCCCTCCTGACGCTTATGCCTATACAGGCGATATACTGTGTTCAGGAGGCGTTACCATGTCACATAATATTGCAGCAAAAGACAGGCTGGAGCGGGATAAAATCAATGTTGATCTCGCTGCTTCAGGCGTTGCCTGGAAAGAACGGATGAATAAACCTGTTATCCCGATGGAAACAGAACTGCAGCAGCCGGAGGCGCTGCGGGAGTATTTCCGTGAGCGCCTCGCCTATTACCGGCAGGTTGCACTGACCCTGCCAAAGGGTACCGATCCGGTTTACCTGAAAGAGGACAAGCCTGAAGGAAACTGATGGCAAGCCAGCTGATGGCGGGACGGACGTTCCTGACCGTCAGGTTGCCAGTCATCACGCGCAGCGGTATCTTCAGACCCACGTCAGGAAGATAGCTGCAGCTGCGGTTACGGGAGCGGAAAGTGGATACAACTGAAGAGCTGGGACAGACCTATTTTTATGCGGGGCGCCCGAACCTCTCTGCCGGTGAACTGTTCTTTATGATTTTTTGTGAGCAGGTAGCCGTCCAGCTGGGAGTACGGGATTTCTCTGCCATTGTTGCCGTTCTCTCCGGTGCAAACGTACTGCCTACCCGTACTAAGCCGGGAGGGGCTGTCAGGGGTACGTCGCTGGCCTCGCGGGCAGCCAGGCGCGCTTTCGGTGATGCCACTTTTCCCTGGGGCATCAAACTGCCCTCGTTTGTCGGAGGATATCCGCCCTCCACGCTGAGAATACGCATGGTCGCCAGAATTGGTACCTTCACCGGACGGGCAATTCCGGTTGTGGGCTGGGTCATTCTGGCTTCTGACGTGTCGCAAGTCGCCTATCACAGCGTTCTTGAATACAACCGGATCGCACGGGGAGAGGATAAACTATGGTAACCGACGAACTCGATGCGAAAGTTTACGCACTGGTTAAGCGTCACAACGGAAGGGGCGTTTTCACAGAGCAGGAACTCAGGCCAGAAACCGATCTGGATGCGGATCTTCATCTCAGTGAAGATGAGGCGCAGTCACTGATGAATGAATTTTTTAAGCAGTTCAACGTCAGCAGGCAGAACTTTACTCTTGCAACGTACTATCCACCTGAGCCGCCTCTGCTGGCGATACTGAATCCTTTCCGGCGCCGGCGATATGTTCCTGAAGTCCCCGACTTTACCATCTCAATGCTGATCGAATCAGCCCGCGCAGGACGCTGGTGCTACGAATAAGCAGGCCCGTTCGGGTAATGAATTTTATGCATTTGTGACGGGATTGTTTATCCGCGGAAAGTCCTCAGGCAACTGCACGTCAGTGAGAAACGGAATCAGCGCTGCGCCAGCCTGTGAGCCGTGCTCAAGCAGCGTTTCTGTCAGGCGCGCATGTACCCCACGGTTCACGTCAAAAAACGCCTTAAGCCGGGCATTCTGGGCATTCCTGAGCGCGGTCAGATGACGCTGATTGCTGGCGATTTCCAGCTCAGAAGCCGGTTCAGGGTAAAACACGCCGTCGGAGAGATGGCAGCTCAGGTAGGCGGTGGCCACGGTCACCCAGCGCGTGGCGTCGTTCACCGCCCCGAGCGAAACCCGGCCCGTATAACAGCGCTCGCCGGCGGTACCTGCCAGGCAGGCCAGCATTTGCCACTCGGCGGATTCCTTTTCTGTCAGCAGGTCGCGCGGAACCCCGTCGTTCACAAAACCCAGCGCGTCGCTCCCGTCAGTCCTGTTTTTCACCTGTACTTTGAGCGTGTCCGGCTGCGGTGACCAGGCGGCATAAAGCAGGGCATGTCCGGCTTCATGGGCCGCGATAAAGCGCCGGTCCTGTTCCGTTACCGGCCTGGCCGCGTCCACGGACATGGGGAAGTTGTACCGGCCGCCGGCAGGCTGCTCATGGTCCATCCGGATCGCCAACTGGCAGACGGCGGCCACAGTCAGACAGCACGCATAGACGGTCAGGATACCCATCAACAGAGCAGGCTTCTCCAGAATACTGTCAGCAAAGGTTCCGATTGCGGCCAGCAGGACGGTGAGGGTGGTAAAGCCGTATAAAAGAACGCGCAGCCTGTAACGCTGATAAAAAATACCGGCGGCAAAACAGCAGGTGACGACCAGTCCGCCCGTATACTGCACACCGGAGAACATCATGGCGGCCGTTTTTGTGACGGGCATCTGAGTGTGCGTCAGGGCAAGCCACATAATGGTCAGTGCGCCGGCAGTTTCCGTCACAATGCGCAGCAGCCCGGTCAGGGTTAGCGGTAAGGTAAACAGCTTCATGGTTTCCCCCCCTGCGCGCTGTGAGCGCTGTCCATGATCGTACTGATTGCGTCCGAGAGTTGCTGACTCCGCCCACTGCGGTAGTCCGGCCAGGGCAGGAACGGACGTGACGTGCCAGCCATCAGCATCATACCGGTCGGACAGCGCCAGTCTGAAGGCGCTCCCCTGACGTAATGGACGAGTATGGTTTCGCGTGGGCAGTTAACATCACTGTTTTCACGTTCCCCGAGTACAAAAGGTGACACCACACCGACGCCGTTACCGGAGACAAACCAGAGGCTGTTGGCAAAAATGAACGTCAGGAGTAACGTGGCCACAATGGCACCGCAGAACCAGAAACGACGGGTGGCCAGCCAGGCGCGTCGGATGAAAAGAGCAAAAAGTCCCATGGACGCCAGCAAACCGGCCCACTGTAAGCCCACAGACAGGCGGGACAGCCCGTCAAGACTCTGGGCCTGCTCAATGTTGGACAGGGAAACGGCAAAAGGTGAAACCAGGGCCATCGTCAACAAGGGGATGGCTAACGACTCGGTAAAGTCCCAGGCTGTATTCGGAGTCCCGCTGTTCACCTTCATATGGCTGAAGATTACGCCCATGCTCATGACCATTACAAAACAGCTCAGCGCCATATAAAGCATCTCACTGACCTCCTTTCTCCGTACCTGTGCGCATGCAGGTTCCCATGACGTTGCCCTCAATCCTGCCCGTGCTGCGACGGTAACGGCAGACTCAGTGCCTCCGCCAGTTGATCCATGCTGAGAGGGACGTCGAACGTCTTGTCGTTTGACAGCACGACACGGCAACCCCCGGAAAACTCCTCTTCACGGACCCAGGCGATGAGCTCTTTCTGGATGATCCACGCTTTGTTGTTTCTGTCCCGCAGGGTTACCAGGCTGGCCGGTGAGCAGGCGACGCCGGCGAACGTTTCTGAAGTGTGGTAGACGTTGGTATCTAACATGCTGTGCTTCCTTGAAAGGTGTCGTGAAACGTTATTATTGTGTCCGTCCTGACGCGGACGGGCTGTCTGTTTCTTTATCGTCACCGTGCCGCATTTCTGCACTCCTGTCCAGGCGGCTGAGGCCTCTGTCAGGCCGCTGGCCGGTGGTCACCTTACATGCAGGCTGCCTCCCCCCTGAATCACGGTTCCTGGTTGCCGTTTACGGGATCGTTTTTACCATCCGGATTAACCTGAACGCGCACCGGCAGCCCTGCCTGCTGACACGTCCGGTACCACCCCGCCACCTGCAGGGCGTCGCCGGTCAGCAGCGTCCGGCCGCGGTTGGGCCGCTCCAGTTGCTGGCAGGGGGCGCCGTAGAGGCGGAAGAAATAGGCCGCCGCGCGGATGACGTGGTCATCACCCGCCAGGGTCAGGGTAACGGCGGCATCCGCACTCGCGGACGGTGCAGAGGACAGCGCGCACACTTCCCTCCCCGGCGGCGGCGTTCTGCGGCGTCACGTTCCGCCTGAAGCAGCGGACGCGCGGCGCCAGCTCCTGTTACGGTCAGCCACAGGTCCTTTGCGCGCAGCATCCGAAGCCAGCCCGCAGTGGCCAGCCGCCGCATGATGCACGAAGGTTGGGACCGTAAACCGGCCCGTGGCCGCTGGCGTTCAGCATGCGGCCGATAAGGTTCACCGGCAATTACTGGCCCGGTCGCTTCTCGTCGATCGCGGCCAACACGATCATAATTCCCTTCTGCAGGGCTGACTGCCGCTTCCGTTCGCCAGACGACGGGCCGCGCTTCCGGTAAATCTGTTTAATGGTATAAAGTTGATCCGATGATGACGAGTTTTAGCCGTTGCTAAGTGAGAATACAAGCAGGCTCACTGATGAGTATGTGATTTTAAGGTGCGTGATATTTTCAATATATAATAAGATATAGCTCAGCATAGAGACGCAGACATGCTTCTGACTTATCAGATCGTATGTTACGCTGATTTTTTTACCACGAAGAAAGTTTCGTCTCATTCTGAGAGGGAGCTTATAGATGACATTATTAATGTCGTTCATGAAAGGACTTATCATGAATAAAATAATGATTAATATTTTGGTATTTACCTATAAACTGTGTAAAAAAATCAGGTTTAAGATAGTCAGAAAACTTCTGCAGAACAACCCATTAAAAAATTCCCCCTATGTTGCCCTGACACCAAAGAAACTGACGATAAGAAATGAATATTTCAATGCGATGGATTTCGCCCTGTCAAAAAATGATGTCAGGAACATCGCTGTTACAGGGAGTTATGGTGCGGGAAAAAGCACCATTATCCATTCCTATATGGAAAAATTCAGGCCGGGAGAATTTATTAACGTTTCTCTGGCCGGCTTTGAAATGCAGGAAAAAGGGGAGCCGAGCAGGGCTCAGGAAGTGGAGTTGAGTATACTTCAGCAGATACTTTATAAAAAGAATCGTGACGCTCTGCCTGACTCCCGAATTGACCGAATACTGAACAGAAATCAGGCGCACATTTACCGCGTTTTCTGGTCTGTTCTCAAAGTTGCTGCGCCGGTGGGCGGCATTCTCTCGCTAATCTATCGTGAAAGGGTGCTGACGTTCACAGGCATTCCTGAAAGTGCCTTCAGTTTTATCAGTGTCATACCCTACCCTAAAGCCTTGCTCTTTTGCGTGTTTATTCTGGCTGCTGTTTATTTCATTACCGAATGTGCCTCACAGATAGGGATTTTCGACAAGAAGATAAAGCTTAACAAGGTTGCGCTGTTGAGTGGCGAAATGGATCTCGCAAGTGCGGAGACATCATCCCTGTTGAATAACTGTCTGGATGAAATTGTCTATTTTTTCTCACGGATTGACAGTTACAGGTTAGTTATCTTTGAGGACCTTGACCGTTTAAAAAATCCTGAGATTTTCGTTAAGCTGAGAGAAATAAATAAAATCGTTAATAATAACCTTTCAGACGACAACCCTCTTCGCTTTATCTATGCTGTGCGGGACGACATTTTCTCAGGTGCTGAAGCGCGCACGAAATTTTTTGACTTCATCATCCCGGTCGTACCGGTCATGGATAGCAGAAATGCCTTTTCACTGCTGAACGATAAAATGAAAGGTTTTATTCCTGGCGGAGAGGCTTGCCTGCGCAGCACGGCTGCGTATATCAGTGATATGCGTTCTCTTCAGAACATTGTTAACGAATACTGGGTATTCAGTAAGACTGTGGATAACAAATTAAGGAATGTCAGTCTTTACGCCATGGTATTCTATAAAAACACGTTTACGCATGATTACAGCCTCATTGATAAAAAAGTCAGCGTGCTTTATAAATTTGTTTATCATTTCAGGATGCTGTCGCTGCACAAAAGTTATTTTGGCAACATTGAAGAACGCATTTCATCGCTTAGTGATACCCTTAATGAAATACGTGCGGAAAAGGCCAGAACTGCGGAGGATGTCAGGAAAAATATAATATACTCATTAATTCCTGAAAGCATGACCCATATGATTTATTTTTACAAGCCTAGTTCTGTGGGGTATTTTAACACACAGCAATCTCTTCAGCATATTGATACTCAGCAACTCATCAATGATGAAAAGTCGTTTGAAGATTTTCTTGAAACTTCTGACAGGATAAGCATTGGCTATTATGGTCAGAATCAATATCATATTATAGAATTATCTAGATCAGAACGTGAAAAAATATCTGAAAGCTATCAGCACCGAAAAAAAACGGTGGGTAAGGAACGCGACGTTAATTTTAAAATTACCGAAAAAGCGCTCAGGAATGCCAGGGAAGAAAAGCGTCGCAAAAATGCGATTTCGCTTGCTGATTTAATCAGTCTGATGAAGAGGGAATGCTTTACTACCGTTGCCCGTGAATATATGCAGGAAATAGTTGATCATGACCTGCTCAGTGACGGGCAAAAAGAAGCCGTCAAGCGTGAAATGCAACACGGGGGCTATGATGCGCTTTACTTACTGCTGTCACGGGGCTATCTCGATCAGGATTTCATGCGCTCACGCTCTGTTTTCCACGAGGGCGGACTGTCCCTCAGCGATAATGAATTTGTGAAAAGCATGGCTCTTGGTCTCTCCGGTCAGCAGTCTAATGAGTCGATGGTTATCGATGATGTCTCGGGCGTCATTCGCGAAATCGACGCGCAGCGCCTCCTGTATCAGGATGCAGTTATGCATCATCAGATCATCGCTCACATGCTCGAAGCCGACGACGCACGGCTTGATGAAATGATAGCCACGCTGTTCAGCAGATCCGGAGAGTATGTACTGACACTCCTTAATATTCTGGAGTCCAGGTTTGCTGCCCCGCAGAGCTTTACGTCTCTGTTGACTCGAGCACTGGAGAAAAACGGCTATCTCGATGTACTGCTGGAGCACCTTGAATCGGCCAATGGTTCTGACGCCTTCCGGGCGATTGCGGCTGAAGTCGTGTCGCTTACAGCCCCTCGTTATTCGCATGATCCAGGCCTGTACAGGCGATTTGTGGAATCGCTCGGGACCGGTATCGTTGATCTCATCAGGCCTGGACGTCTTGAGGCTTTTCTGACGCACATTCATGAACTGAAGGTCTGTTATGACGCCCTGTCTGACCCCTTATCTGAAAACGAATTAATCTGCCTGCGCTTCATCGGTGAAAAATCTCTCTACCGGCTTACACGTGAGAATGTGGGTATTATCCTTGCTGCTCAGCTGACAGAGCACGGATACACCGCAGCAGAGTGTGAGCAGGCGCCCTGGTCGCTGGCGCAGAAATATAATTTAGACGCGCTGGGCTACTTTGCGGAGTTCTCCGATGAATTTGTGCGTGAAATATTTCTGTCGTCGGCTGAAAAAGAGGTCGCTATCCTTACTGTTCTTAAGCTGAGTACCCTGAGTGAAACGATGAAAATAAGCATCGTCAGAGAGATGAATTTCTGTTTCGACACGCTGGCTGGTATACCTGAAGAACCCGGGTATGAGGAAAATGGCAGCAGGTTATCTTTCCATGACGCGTTTTACCGTTATGATCGTATTAGTGCCTCATGGCCGGAGTTGGTAACGTATATTGGAGAAGAGTGCAATTTGCAAGTGCTTACCGACTTTGTGTCTCGTCATGCAAGTACCCTTTCTCTCTCTGGGCCGGAGACTGAAGACGGCAGTTCCTATGAGCTTCTCTATAAAAAAATCATCTGCAATAATCGGCTGAGCGAAGATAACTATAAAAAAACAGTTACACACATATTCATTAATACAGCATGTTTCGATGAAGATATCAGTGATGCAATAATCATCAGGCTGCTTAATATGGATAAAATACCCCTTACGCACGATGACTTCTCAAATGTGATGAAAACAATCCGTATTTTTACTATTGAAGTTTTGGATGTTCTGTCTTCCTGGATAGGACGTTATCAGGATGAAATGATGGCTGATCCTGACTACTATTTAAATAATGATGAGAATCCTGACCTTTTTGAGGGGCTGCTCGGTCGAGTGATGTATTCCTCACACATATCTTCGGATAATAAAATGAAGCTTTTCGAAAAATATGCAGATTATTATCGCGAGGGAGATGAAGAAGATATCAATCTTCCTGAAGCGATGAAAATAATCGCTTTCTTTAATTCTGATAACGAGATGAAACTTCGCCTGATGATTTCTCTTCTTTCAGAAGGCTATCGTGACAGGAGTAAGCTGGCAGAAATGGCGTCAGTGATGGAGGAAAAAGAACTCAGCAAAATATTTACACAGCGAACGGCCAGGATTTTGCTGAATGACCGGGATAGCTGCCGACCACTGCTCGATAAATTAAAATCGTCAGGTATTGTTAAAGAATATGAATTCAGGGATGACGGAAAGGTAGATTTTAAAATGCGGATCGGAGCCTCTGGCCCTGCAGAATAATAGCCGGGAGCCATTGACGTCTTTCGTTCGTTGATGGCTGTCTTCCTTTCATATCGCGAGCCTCTTTAGGCACGACTGTGTTTCTGTTTTCTGTAAACGTCGGCAATTTTCTGTTCACGGCCTTCAGTTTACGAAAAATGCCCCTGGCGCGTTGCTACCCGCATCCGCCTTCAATAAGGTCCCACCCTTTCCGCAGGAGCTGGTCGAGAAACGCCTCTCGCGTCAAAGAGGGGGTTCTGCCAGCTTCGGTAATAATGGCATTAAGCGTTCTTCTGGCCAGACTGCGGGCCTGAAGGATGTGTTCTCCGGGAATTTTCTCGAGAGCATTGCCATGCACGTAGTCACTGCGTGCCTTGTATACGACATCCATGACCTCCTTGGCGGATGCATCACTGAGCAGTCCGGCCAGCCGGTATTTTAACTGTGCAGTAGCCCCCAGCTTTTTGAGTGGTCCCTCCAGAGACTTATTTTCTGATTTGCCACCAACGCAGGCGTCAATCACGACAATATGCGCCAGAAGCTCGTCCACGCCATCTGACATGAAGGCTTTCACGAACTGATGCCGTGCGGCAGCATTGATGAGTCCACGGGATACAGCTGTTTCAAGGTGCTTGCAGACATCTGCGTCAGTGACAGGCACCATCTGGTCACGTGTCAGGCTGTGACCATAGCTGTGCGGCTCTTCAGATTCGTGCCAGACCCCTTCTTCATCGCAATATGCACGTGGGATCCAGGTGAGCGAGGCAGCGGACGGAACTGGTTTTTGCGGCCAGAAAATATCATCTGACAGCGTATGCACCCAGGGAATACGGAAGGGGCGCCACTGACAGTCCTCGCTGAGATGGCACTCCTCCCAGGCAATCAGCATCAGCAAAAAAACAGCTTTTTCCACGGCTTCCGGATGATGCGTTTGATAGGGATATACCGTTCCTGGCTTGTCCCTGCTGGTATTCCATTTCCAGTAGCGCTCAGAAAAATCGCTGCTCAGCGCCTTATCATCCCCGACCTCCAGCCACAAAAACTGCGATAACCCCGCCGTGTCTGCAGACCCATAGCCGGGAAGTCTCTGCAGCGGCAAAGAATTGAGCATTCCGTCCAGTTCCTGTTTACTGAATCGCCTGATACATAAACCGGCGGTCTCAATCGGCGGTATATCGCCAGCGCAGTCCAGCGGACAGAGGTAAGTGTGATGCTCAAGACACCTCATCAGCGCCTCGTGGCAGAGGGCGGCCGTCTCTGACATGCCGGTTGCGGCCAGCGGGGAGCCGGCAGTAAAAAAACAGGGAAGCCCGAGTTTCCGGAGTCCCTGAAGCAGAAAGGGATCTAATAAATTCCCTTTAATCTGGGCATAGCAATGCTTATCTGCCATTTCCCTGAAATGCAGAAACGCCTGAGAGTTGAATACGGCGCTGTGATCCATGCCCGCTGGCAACAGCCACATCCGGTCAAATGCGGCAATAAATTCATCCGGAACTGTTGCTGCCATTGCTGCCTTTCCGCTGCTGATAATGAGCGTCAGTATATCCCGCAAAACTTAAAAAACATTACTGATTTTGCTTCCTTCAGCATCCGCCTGGGCTATCATAGCGCCGCCGCCGCCAGACAGACCGGCGCGCACACCGCAGGACCGGGCAAGCACGGCCCTGCACTCCATTAATAGCAGAAAGGATCAATCTGATGATTACCCCATGCTTATTTTACCAATCACACTTTCCAGACAAGAGAGGGACTAATGGCTTCAGAATACGAGGGCGACCTGCATGATCGCTTAAAGGAAATTATGGACCTGGAAGACCAGGGCGAAATTCAGGTGACGAAGGTCATCCCTGAAGGCTCGGTTTATTTTAAGATTCAGGACCAGTATCACGGCGGGAACGGTGTGTACTTCAATGCCCACAGTGATAACCGTTTTTCGTTGTCCGATAAATCGAAATGGCCGATGTATCTGGCCGATTCACCTCATACGGCGGGCAGTGAATTTTTTCAGGATGAAGAGTTCATTGATCGTGCGGACTTTGAGACGAACTGCATGGCAGAAATTACGACAGAGCAGCCATTAAAGGTGTTTGATCTGATACGGCTGTCTCCTCATCTGAGATGGCCTGTCGGTGATTTAATGGCGCCAAAAGCGACATATCCGCTGACCCAGCAACTGGCGAAGGAGATGTCACAATATGCAGACGGGGTCGAGTATCTTTCCAGGCACTCCGGTAAACCCTGTCTTGCGATTTGGTCTGACAGGGAAGATGGCGATGGCTTACTGTCGACCGCGTCAGTGACAGCGCTGAGTGAGTACGAACATCAGGGTAAATCCGCAAGGCAGATCCTCAGGACAGAATGTAATGTGAGGATAACCGGGTAGGTTAAAACAAAGCCGTGCCAGGTATGACTGACACGGCTTTTATTACACTGCGTTCTGAGTGCCGAAATTTTTGGCCAGAATGTGCAGATGTGCCATTTCTTCTTCCGTCGCGCCGCGGCGCAGGATGTCCAGCGCACTGGTTTTTTCTCCGCTGCCGGGCATTTCCACTTTGCGGGTAAAAAAGTTGCATTTACGCACGCTGCTCACATGATGGGTGATGGATGCCAGTAATTCCGGCAGACCCTTAAGCATGCCGTTTTCACTGTTTTTTTCATCGACCGAGAACTGGAATACCGGATACAGCTTCTCAGCACCCCAGTCCAGAACAATCAGTTTATTCTGTTTGCTGTATTTATGGACGGTGGGTACTGATAATCCCAGTATATTTTTCACCGCGGTAGATTTATGGACGCCGCCGTATTTTTCCAGGCTTTTTAAAAAGGCAAGCCGGGCTTCAGCATAATCTTCCTGCTCTTCTTTTTCCTGGCTGGAGTTATTTACCAGCGACTGAGTCAGCGCCAGAATTTTAATTTCTGACCAGAATTCGTCATCGGGCAGCGTTAATAAAGACTGTAATTTGGTTTCATCCACGGCATCGAGTGCGGCAACGAATTTTTTGCCAACGTTGTTAATGCGCGACTGGATCAACGCTTTTTCGGCGTGCTCAGGGTTGAGCCGGGGAGCACGAGCCGGTTGGGTCATGTTCTGTGTTCTCATGATAGCCTCGCCTCGGGTATTTAAGATTTTCATGTGGTAAGTGTATAGGAAATCTTAAAAGGGTGCAATTTTTGCACTCCGTGCATTCTCTGCAAAATCCGCTTTCCGTTTTCCGCTATAACCGGAAAAGGGCGTCAGGGCGAAGTTTTCGGCTCAGGACACAACATGTGGTGTCCGATCACCACTCTCAAACCGCTATCCTGGTGCACTATGATCCAACGAGGATCGTTATTCCCACCAGTTATCCTGCTTTCTTATTCCGTTTTATTATATATATCCAGAAATCGGAAATATTGCGTACCTCCCGCTGCGGGTTTTTCCGGTGGTCCGCGCCCGCCAGACCGGCGAGGTTGAGGACTGGCACAACCTGTCAAACCGTAACCGGCTTCGCCGGGCTACCGGCGCCATGTGACCACTTCCCCCTGGCTGACATCAGCTGGCGCCTTCATGCGCTGTCGCGCATAAAACCAGGCAGAAATGCAAACTGATACGGAATTTCATCTGGAGAATCGATACCGCCCCCTTAATCGCTGAAGTGAGCTACACGGCACAAAAAACCATCAGACTTTAATGGCCGCACCACAGACAATCTTTTTGACGTCAGTGGTTTTACGGGAAGAATGACCGGGGCATGTTAATTTCAACAAAACCGGCTGCTCCGTGTAAACTCTCTACACGATCCCACTGCTGTTTAATGACCTATGCCCGGCTCATATCCTTATGAAAGTTTTACGAACGACAGACTGCCAGCCTGGTGTTGTCCTGCCTGTCTTAACGCATCGCTGGTTCTTGTCCAGGGCTCGTTTACTTCGCGAGACACCTCAGACTCTCTGCGGCACCGTGGAGAAGACTGGTATACTGAAGAAGATGACCGTGAAGTTTTTTGCTGCATGCTTGAGTGCAGCCGAGCAGAATGCCGCGAATCTGTGGCAGTTACGGGTACAGGGCGTGGACAAGTTGACGTGGATGAACAGATGCGAAAAGTAGGGTGGTATACGCGCTACAGAGCGGTCTCGTTCGTTCCACCTCTACCGATATTTCGTGTGCCTGAAGCGTGTCCTGAAGATATAAAAAATCAACTGACAATAATAGCTTCATTAATCCCTGTCAGCCTGAATGCGGCCGTAAACGCGTTGCGCGTAACCCTTGAGTTGCTGCTTGACGAGCTCAATGTGCCCCGGCTGACAGAGGCAGTTTCACCAAAACGGATACCTCTTGCAAAACGCATTCTGGATGGTAAAGCCACGCTGGGTGATCACTTTAGTGCATTCGATGCTCTGAAAGACCTTGGCAATCATGGCAGCCATACTAACAGACATATAAGGCGGTCCCACTTTGAAGGAGCTTGTCAGATTATTGACGAACTTATTCAACAGCTCTTTGCCCCGCGTCCTGATCACGAAAAAATGGTGGCAACACTGAAGGCGGCATACGGTAAGAAATAACGCACGATTATACGATCTTCTTCAATGACGCTTTTTCTGCCACAGGGGCATCAGCGCTATCAATAATAATGATGCATCGGGTCCAACGAAAGTTACATTCGGGTGAAATAGTACTTATTGACTATTAAGGGACATCAATGAGCATTAGCTTACCAGGCACAGACTTGTACTATCTTTCTGCAGATAATCTTTCTCCGGAAGAATTCGACAGAATTATGCCGCCTTTAGAGGCGTGGGAAAAGGTTCGTCTAGAATATGTATTCTGCGCTTCTACGCGGAACGGTGGCTATATTGGGAACATTCGCAGGAGAGGAGAAATAAATTACAGAGACCAGCCGCCTGCGCAGAGACAACATGAGGAGAAAAGGTTTCTCCATTTACTTCAGACTGGCGAAGTCGTGATGTTGGATCGGTTTTCCTTACCGGGAAAGCTTTTCTATATCAATGGCGAAGGCAATCTCATCTGCAAAAGAGCCTGGGTTTATAACTCTAATGGTGCAGAACGCATCATCACGGAATTCTGTAAGTCAGTGCAGCGCAGAGCGAACCAGTATAAGAACGGAAAACCAAGGCCAACAGCGTTTATGACAAGATCGTATGTGACATCACCTAATCAGTATGCACAGACGACAAAAAAACCCGAAACGTTTGGTACCATAAACAGCAAAGCGGCTGGTCGTCTTCTGGCTGCGGGAGCGATTTATAATCAGAATCCTGAAATGTATGCCGACACCGCCCGAAAGCTGGGAGGAGATGCTGCTGCAGGTTTCAGTGAAGTGCTGAATCAGCAGACTGCAGGCTCTCTTATAGCACTGAGTTCAATAATGGCCATGGGTCGCGCTGCTGTTCATCCGACGTCGATCGCAGAGCTCGAGAAGCTCAAAAATTATCTGGGCACTTACAAAGGCGAGAAAAATCTGCTGAGTAACATCGATGTGGTAAAAATGGATTACATCAAACGGCCAGCGGCTGAACGAATGGCTTTACGTAACCAGTTCGACAAGGTGCGAAAATCTTTTCTGAAGGAAATTTCTGACAACCCGGACGTGAAAAGCCGGTTAAGCACGGACGACCTTGCCCGGATGGCGAAGGGAAATAACCCCGTTAACTGGGATGTGCACCATAAGCTTCCTCTTGATGACAGTGGAACGAATGACTTCAGTAATTTGGTATTAATCAGTAAATCACCAGAACATGCCATGTTTACAACTACGCAGCAGCGAATTTCGCGATCCATCGCGTCAGGTGGTCCTACTGAAGTTTTATGGCCCGTACCAAAAGGTGTGATTTACCCATAGGGAGACAATGTCATGCTCAACACTGAAATGTCAGGTGTAATTAATAACACTGTGGATTTGGCTCAAAAACTTGGTTATCCCGTGAATCCACCCTTTAAGGCACCCAAACCTGTGGAGGGGATCACTGGAGACTTGAAAGCTGAGCTGCAGAGTTTCTGGTCACAATACCTGGAATTTGTCGCCGGTGTTGATGGCTTCAGCATTGACGGTTATTCGATCTTTGGGCTGAGCAGCCACAGTGATGAACATAATGGCCTGGCTGAGTACAACGCTGAGTTATCAGGAACAGAGAGTGCAGAAGAAGGAAATAGGGGATTTATATGGATCGGCACCTCAGGAACTGACTGGTATGTATATAACATTCCAGCTAATTCCTGGGAGATCAGAGACAGAATTGCAATTGACGAGGTTTATGATTCTTTCACAAATTTCCGTGATTTGCTGATGAGCATCTTAAATCGAATTAAAGAAGCGAATGACTTGGCTTGATTCTGTCCATGCAGAATCATCGGACAAGCTCACAGTTGTATTTGCAGAACAGGTTGGAACGCAGATAACCAGCAGGGACAGCAAAAAACCCTGCAACTAATTGATATTTAACATAATTAGTATTATGCGCACTTAAAACTCAATGTTCTTCGAAGAGGACAGACTTATAAAATGTTACCAGAACAGACTTCACTGATGAATGATCCCAGGGTTTTAGGCGCGGTGGTTGCAGCACTGAATCGCCACGGGTTTAACAGACACCTCGGAGTCATTTAAGATGACTTAAAGAGAGGTGCCCATGAGCGGTAAGCGTATCCCGAAGAGTTTAAAATTGAAGCAGTCAAACAGGTTGTTGATCGCGGTCATTCTGTTTCCAGCGTTGCAACACGTCTCGATATCACCACCCACAGCCTTTACGACTGGATAAAGAAAGGGTCCGCTTGGAAAACGGAAAATATCCTACGTTAAGCCTGTTTTTTAAGCAGGAATGACAGGCAGTTTTGAGTGAACAGCGGACGCTGGGGTTCTTTATAAAAATTCGGTTTGTGTTGTTTTGCATTAGTTTAGAGACGAAAAATATTGCGTCGGTGATTTACCCAGCGCTTTTCTGAACATCGTAATAAATGCGCTGACCGAATCATATCCCAGCGTTCCGGCTACGCGCTGCACGGACTGACCTTCAGCCAGATGGCTCAGGGCAATCATCAAATGCAGTTGCTGACGCCAGCGACCAAAGCTCATTCCTGTCGCCTCTTTTATCAGCCTGGCCAGCGATCGTTCGCTGGTGACCAGATGTGCAGCCCACTGCTTTAACGTTCGCCGATCATCAGGCTCATTAAAAAGTGCCTCCGCCATATTCCGGATTTTAGGATGATCGGATACGGGAAGATGGAGCGCTTCAACCGGCACATCCGGAATATGCTCCAGCAGCACCGCTGCGAGCCTGGCAGTTTTACTGTCAGGAGAATAAGCCTGTCCCTGTTCTGCCAGATACAGAACAAGCTCGCGGACCAGAGAAGTAATCGCCAGGGTACAACAGATTTCCGGCATCGCTGCCGCGCCGGGTTCGATAAACAGAAAGCAGGTATCTGCATTCTTCGTGACCCGGCAACTGTGGGGGATTTCACCCGGAACCCAGACAGCATGTCCGGGTGGAACAAGCCACAGCGCATCCTCAACCTCACAGCTCACTGCACCGCGCAAAGAGATAATAAGTTGTCCCTTACGGTGAGCGTGCGGACTCTGACCTGCATGCATACTCGCCTGACGATGATACATGCAGCGCGATAGCAGCCTGACTGAAAGCATCGGAATTAAACTCATCCGGTGAGGTCACCGGTTTTTTATTAAGTGGCATGATTTAGTTATATGTTGTCAGGTTATCTATATTCTGTAACTCATGCGTCCTTTAAAGTCTTTCTTTTTACCAGAGAAAGCAAAATTTATGTCCCACACTACGAACAAGTGGTCTTCAATCATACTTGTGACCGGCATCCTTTTTATAGCTATCAACCTGCGTGTTCCTTTTACCGCTATCGCACCCGTTTTAGAGTCTATTCGCCATGATTTTGGGCTAAGTATTACTGCCGTTGGGTTGCTTAACTCGCTGCCTTTACTGGCATTTGCCGCCTTTTCACCGCTGAGCGCATCCATCTCACACAAGTACGGTCTTGAACGCACCCTTTTTGGTGCCCTGGCCGTGATTTCAGCTGGCATCCTGCTTCGCTCCACAGGCAGTGTCTGGGCGCTTTATGGCGGAACCATATTGATAGGTATCGGGATTGCCCTCGGCAATGTCCTGTTGCCTGGCCTTATCAAACGCGACTTTTCTGGCAACGTGGCTTCCGTGACGGGGGCATATTCCATCACCATGGGCGCGGCTGGTGCTATTGGTTCAGCCGTTGTCATTCCTCTGACGCAGAACTGGGGCTGGAACATCGCGTTAGCCATGCTGGTTATTGCACCGCTGCTTGCGTTGCTTTTATGGTTGCCCCAGTTAAAGATGAAGCATCAGTTGCCAGCAGCGGGTGAGAAAACAACGGCGACCGTCGCGGTCTGGCGCTCGCCTCTGGCATGGCAGGTCACCTTGTTTATGGGCCTGAATGCGATGCCGTTTTATGTTGCTGTCGGCTGGCTGCCCGCCATTCTAACGGACAGTGGACTCTCCTCAGCCCAGGCCGGTGAAGTACACGGCATTCTTCAGCTGACCACCGCCATTCCCGGCCTGATTCTGGCCGCCACGCTGCGTCGCCTCAACGATCAGAAAGCAGCCGCTGCCGGCGTCAGCCTGTTAACCGCTGCGTCCTTTATCGGCATCCTGTACCTGCCGAATCTGGCGATGCTGTGGGCTGCTCTTCTCGGCTTCAGCTCGGGTGCCAGTATGATGCTGGGCCTGACCTTCATCGGACTTCGTACCAAAAATGCCGGTGACGCCGCCGCGCTGTCAGGCATGGCGCAGAGCGTCGGTTATCTGATGGCGGCGATGGGTCCGCTGCTGCTGGGCAAAGTACAGGAGTTGTCCGGAGGCTGGACATTGCCATTACTGATGACCGCAGCAATCGCGGTCGCAGGTGCCTGCACCGGAATGGCTGCCGGACGAAATGCGCATCTGGAACCTGTACAGCAGACGGGCTGAATTGGCTGGCACCACAGGGGAACGATCGGTTCCTCTGCTGTGGATGCTGTCCATTATCGTTCTGAAGCGTACTCTTGCTCTCAAGACCATCTCTTACCGGGAAGGCCGTTTCTCACCTGCGACATCGTTGAAAAGTTCGCCGACCCAGTCAGCAAAAGCACGCACGGCGGGAGAGAGAAAACGCTGATGCGGATAGAGCATCGTCACCGGCACGGAAGGTGGCTGCCAGTCCGCCAGAACCTCGACCAGTTTGCCTTGCCGCAGATTCTCCGAAATCACATTCTCAGCAAGCTGCGCCAGCCCAAAACCCTCAAGGCACAGTCTGATATAGAGTCCCGTTTCGTTAACGGCTGCATCCCCCTCAACCGGCACAGAGATCACCTGCAACATCGGCGACATGCTGATGCGCTGGAGTGACGACCAGTTGCCGTCAAACTTCCATCGTGTCAGAAGCCCGTTGCCCGGTGAATATCAGGGCGCGCGCTACAGCCTGGCGTTTTTCTGTCAGGCCAACAAAGACGTTGAAATTCTGGGGCCGCAGGCGAAGTATCCGGCCATCAGCGCCGAAGACTATTTACAGCAGCGCATTCAGGCCAACTTTGCAAAAGTATAAATAGAGCTGGGAAGCCAAAAGCCCGCAGGGTTTGCTCAGCTGCGGGCTTTTTATTTGGTGCAATTCGACAACCCGCTCAACTATGAGCGAGAAGATTGGCCCTTTTTGTCATAAAGGGTCTCTCACATTGCTACACATCGCGCCGGATTGAAACCCTTCGCAGTCTCTTCAGCGATCCGGCTGATCAGAGTGACCTTCCACAATATTGAAACCTAATGTGCCGTAAAAGTTGGCATTAAAAGCGACCATGTTATCTGTTGCCAGCGTGGCACCCGCCAGACCGCGTTGTTGTCCTGACCTGCTGCCCCTTTCTTCCGTCCAGGCGTGGTCAGAGGCGCGAAGACTTGTGCTCACCGAGGCGGATGACCTCGCGTTATATCTCTGGCCGTCAGCAAAAAATGAACTCAGAACCCTGCTCAGTGAGAGTTATGCATAAAAGATTTCTTGAAGTATCCCCAATATGGGGATACACTATCCCTTAGTTGGGGACGGGTAAAATTATGCAAGCGACATTCATCGAACTTACCAGCTTTCAGAAGTACCGCGCTGAATATCTTGACGATGATCAGTTTCGTGTCTTCCAGAACATGTTGCTGGCCAACCCTGAAAAGGGCGACATCATCCCCGATACGGGCGGACTCCGTAAAGTCCGCTTTCGGGATGAACGCAGGAATAAAGGCACCAGAGGCGGGATCAGGGTTATCTATTACTGGACGGACGAAAAAGGCCAGTTCATCCTGTTCACCATCTACGATAAAGACCAGCGTGACGATTTGACCAAACAGCAGCGTGATGCTCTGGCAGACGCGCTGAATGTGATTAAGAAAGGGCTGAGACATGACTAAACGCGATATTTTCAGTGAACTCATGACAGGGATGCAGGAGCTTAAAGACCATCAGGAAGGCAAGATTACGCTCAAATCCTACAAGGCGACCCGACGTGAGCCTGTCACGATAGCGCCGCAGGAGCTGCGCGACGTGCGCGAAAAACTGAATCTGTCTCAGGCGGTTTTCGCCCATTACCTTCATACGGGCGAAACCACGTACCAGAACTGGGAGCAGGGCAGGGCTAAGCCCAACGCGCAGGCGGTTTTGCTGATCCGTATGGTGCAGCAGAATCCTGAAACCCTCCAGACACTGGCACGGCTCTGATCCCCAACCTTCCGGACGGTACAACCGAAAGACCGCGCGACATGGCGCGGTTTTTTTTGCCCGGAGCGGCCAGGCTGGCCCCGCAAAAAACGGCTGCCCTGCGGGCCGGAATAGGGCTCCGTTTGGGAAACGGAAAATATTGTACGTTAAAGTGATTTTTTGTACCGACTGACATCAACTGACCGCAAAGGTCGATACTTTCCTTCAGCCAGCTTTTTATTGTTTCGCCAGATATAGTCTCCCGTCAGATTAATATGCTCCCAGCCTAGCGGAGATAAGTGCGACAACAATTGTTCATTGAGATGTAGCCCCTTTCTTTTCAGCAGGTTAATGGCGTTTTCTATATATACGGTATTCCACAATGTGATCGCGGCGGTAATCAGCGTCAGTCCGCTAGCCCGGTAACTCTGGTTTTCCAGACCTCGATACCTTGTTTCACCAAGACGATGCATGAAGACGGCTCTGGCAAGGGCATTCCGAGCTTCTCCCTTATTCAAACCGGCCTGAACCCTGCGACGCAATGCTGGATCGCGGAACCAGTCCAGCATAAACAAAGTTCGCTCGATACGGCCAATTTCCCTCAACGCCTTAGCAAGCCCGTTCTGTTTGGGATAACTGGCCAGCTTTTTTAGCATCAAGGACGCAGTCACTGTTCCCTGCTTTATTGAGGCGGCCAGTCTCAGGATTTCACTCCAGTGGCTTTCTATATCCTTGATATTCAGTGGTGTTGTGGAAATAATTGACTGTAGCGCAGGGTATTTATTAGCTTTCCCCTGTATAAACAACCGCTTGTTGTGAAGATCCCGGATCCTTGGTGCAAAAGCGAACCCTAGCAAATGCATCAGCGCAAAAACATGTTCCGTAAAACCTGCCGTATCGGTGTAATGCTCGGTGATTGCAAGATCACTTTCGTGATACAGCAGGCCATCAAGTACGTGGGTGGAGTCACGAACACGGCTGATCACTTTGGTGTAAAACGGACTGTACTGGTCAGAAATATGCGTATAAAACTGTACACCCGGCTCTTGGCCGTACTTCAGATTGACCTGACCCGCATAGCGACCGTGGCTGCCAACCCGAAAATTCTGGCCGTCAGAAGATGAGGTTGAACCATCTCCCCATAATGCCGCCAGTGGATGTGACTTCTGGGCATTAACCAGTTCGGCCAGTGCAGCAGAGTACGTTTCATCACGGATATACCATGCCTGCATATTTTCCAGCGAAGCCCGTGTGGTTCCCGGACAGAACTCTGCCATTTTAGTCAGCCCCAGATTGATGCCATCCGCCAGGATGGTGGTGAGAAGCAAACGATCATCCTGCGGGCGGGTAAGCGGGTTCTTCAGGTGGGTAAAATGACGCGTGAACGCAGTCCATCGTTCAACCTCATCCAGTATTTCTGTAATTTTGGGATGCGGCAACATGTTGTAAATCAGGTCGGCCAGCGGTGAAATTGCTGAGGGAACTTTGTTATCCAGGGGAGTGACCTTTAAGCCTTTGTCAGATATATCCACATCGGGCAGATCTCCTGTGACGGCCATTGCATTAACTTCCTCCAGGCGGGAGGCCAGCAGCGTCAGCCGGGCCTTAAGGTAAGCCCCGCATTCTGTTTCGACAGGTATATTTAACTGGTTATTATTTAATAATTTATCAAAATCACCGCCCAGCATAAGGTAATAATCAAATTTTTTGTAGCGCCGGGAACCCCGGACCCAGATATCACCAGCCCGCAGCGCCCCCTTCAGCTCGTTCATTGCGCAAATTTCATAATATTGCCGATCAATGCCCGAGTGGGTGATCACCATCTTTTTCCAACTCTCGGGAATGAAATCCAGTGGTGCCGATGAAGGAATCTTTCTTAGCTGCTTACGGTACATCTCACGAATAGTATCGAGGGCGTCATTAAGAGGTAAGGCGGCCGGAGTGGCGATCAGTTGCAGGGCCGATAACAATCGGGAAGAATATTTACGCAGTGTGCTGAATTTTTCGGTAATAAGATGAAGTGGTTCGAAATTATCCTTACGTGCAAGGAGCCGGGTTTCCTCCAGGCTGGCGGCAAAATCTTCCCACGGTAATATCTGTTCAACAGCAGACAGAGGGTCTTCGCCTGCGTTGCGTGCATCTAGGATCGCCTGCCCGACGGAAACATACTGACGTAATTTTTGCTGTATCAGCTTACCCGTTTTCTGAAGGCGTTCGGCCTGCTGACGTTTTGCCCGGCTGAACATGCTACCCAGTATACGTTCGTGCAGTTCTATAGTTTCATCAATAATTGTTGCTCTGGCCTCAGTCAGTACACAGACCATCGTTGCGTATCGACGCGCAGGGGCAAAATCAGCTAAATCCCGGCTGCTCATTTTGCGGCCTTCCCGCGCCAGTTTCAGCAACCGGTTCTGATGAACTGTTCTATCCACGCCTTCCGGTAGCTCCAGTACTTCAATGGCGTTAAGGCGGTCGATATGTTGTAGGACATTCTTTCCATTGATCTTCCCAGGAGGCTGAAGCAACCACGTTAAACGAGAAATTTGCTTTTCAGTTGTCACCAGTAGCGCATCAAACGCTGATTTATGCGTGGCGCTAAGGTGCGTATTCAGCGTGGTATAAACCGCTTTATCACCCAGCGTCATTGCCTCAGCACAAGTGCGTTCCACAACATCAATACCGGGAACAATAATTCGCCGTTGATGCAGATACTTCAGTAATTCCTCTGCGATAAGTATGCCCCGATCAGTACGGGTAGACTGAGGGAGCAGATACTGGATACATTCTTTCTGAAGCTCACCATTGAAAGCCTTCAGTTCCAGGTAGCGATAGAGTTCACTCAGGTGCTCACGCCGGGTGGTATCACGGCCGGAAATATATTCCTGCCAGAGTTCTGCTGAAAGTTTAAGGCGGTTGCCGATGACTCTGAGCAATTCTGCCGGTGGAGACGATTTTTTATCCGGAGCAAACCCGATATTTTTCAGATAACAGAGAAGGACGGCAAAACCAAACCGATTGGCGGGTTTACGGTGAGCATTAATAATTGCCAGATCCTGCTCGCTGAAATACGCCATTCAGGTCAGCGTTAACTCATCGTCTGGTAATGCCAGTAATGATTCTCTTTCCGACAGTGAAAGAATCTGCCTCCTTGCTATATAGTTTCCTCGCAAAATATTCAGTACGGTATTTTTAACAAAACTGGATATAGAATAAGGGTACACCCTGACGCCATAACCAAAACATGACGGCACACGACGAATGACATAGCCTATATGCGATAGATTAAATGCAATAACCTAAATGCGAGAACACGGTGAAAAAATGTTCATCAGAGCTTATTTGAGGGCATCGACGGAAGATCAGTTCGCCGATCGGGCAAAAGAGATGCTGGAGCAGTTCGTTCAGGAACGAGGGCATAAAATCGCCAGCTATTACCGCGAGAACATCAGCGGGACAAAACTTGACCGCCCGGAGCTGGGGCGCTTGCTGATGGACAGTCACCGTAATGATATTTTGCTTGTTGAGCAGATTGACCGCCTGACCCGCCTCAGCAACGGCGACTGGATGACGCTGAAAAAGAAAATTGAGCAACACGAACTGCGGATTGTCAGCCTGGATGTGCCCACCTCATGGCAGGCACTGTCAGATAAAGACCCTTCTCAGGCTGATCCAATCACCCGCGCCGTGATAACCGCTATCAATAATATGCTTATCGATCTGATGGCCGCGATGTCGCATAAGGACTGGCTGAGCCGCCGCCAGCGTCAAAAGCAGGGAATTGCGCGGGCGCACACGCTGGGTAAATATCGAGGTAAGCAGGCTGACAATGAGCGGCACCAGAAAGTGGTGTACTACCGGCAGGTTAAAAAACTCAGTATCCGTGAAACGGCAGATGCGACAGGTTACAGTGTTTCGCAGGTTTGCCGCATCCGGGCCCTTTATAAAAATGCGGTATCTGATTAAAAAGCAGTACTGACGTAAATCAAAACGTTGTTAAAAAACGAACAGAAAATATCTGGACAGGGACAAATGGAGAAACGTAATCTGTGGATATTTTCACTTTCATGATCAACATTTTATAAGGAATTCTGCCATCCAGATATTAGAGGATAAAATCGACGGACGCAGAATTTAACTTTTTATGCACATGAATCGCAGAAATTTTATCATAGGTAGTGCGGTTTTATTAGCCAGTCCGACTTTTGCCTGGGAATTGCCCGGCCCAGACACAAAGCTGCCAGATCTGACACAGGCACAGATTCTAGAAGATCTTATATTCCTCAAATCACAATGGGCTCCTCTGGACAAAAGCTTTAATCCAGCACAGCGCGCAGCTTTTGATAGGATTATAAACAATGCTGTTGCAAGAGCTGCAACATCATCGCCAGAAGACCTGGTTCTGGATGTTATGCAGGCTGTTGCGACTCCACGTAACGGGCACACTGCGCCCCTGGTTGGGCGCCTCCTTGACTCTCTGCCTGTAAGATTATGGTGGTTTTCTGACGGGCTTTACATACTGAGTGCGGCTCCTGGTTATGAATCCACTCTTGGTGCACGTATTGAAAAATTTGGGGAACTGACAAGTGCTGAGTGTCTGGAGCGTGTGGCACCTTATATTTCTGGCACAGATCAGAGGATCCGTTATCTAAGTGCGAGCTATCTGACGAGCAAAATGGTTCTGGATCGTATAGGTGTATTGTCGCCGCAGAACAACTTTCCCCTGACACTAAGCCTGAAGAATGGGGAAACAAAAACAGTCGACTTAAGTCTCAGTAAGCCAGATGCTTATGACGCACGCGAACCCGTACTTTTCGGATGGTCCTCACTCATTCCCGATGAAAAAGGCAAAGAAGGCCGCTGGGCACATGTGCTGGATGGGGCAGAAAAACGCTCACCCGGATATGAAAAACCAGCCCCCCTAGCTGTGCGGTGGATTGGCAACGGAGAAAAAACACTCTATATCCGCAGTAATTTTATTGAAAGCAGGGGAAAAGACTCACTTGCCGATGCACTTTTGTTTGGCGTCATACAGAAACAGGTTGAACCTAAACAACCCAGGTTCATTTTGGTGGATTTACGGCTGAACAATGGCGGAAACTACTTCGAAACAATGCTGTTCTCGCAAGCATTGCCGAAGCTACTCCCCAGTGACGGACATCTGTTCGTTCTTGTCAGCCGTGCAACGTTTTCAGCGGCTCTGGTTACCGCTGCCACGTTAAAACGTTCTAATCCTGCTAAAGTGACTCTGGTAGGTGAAATAATGGGTGACAACGGTCATTTCTGGGCTGAACCAGAAACCAAAATACTCCCGAACTCCAGGATACAGGTTCTCTATAGCTCTAAACTCGAAGATTTTGAACAGGGCTGTGCCGGTAATGTCGATTGTTACTGGCCTGCTGCCGTCTTTGCTCAAAGCACCATCAGTCTTGAGCCCGAAGTAAAAATCTCAGTGCCATTTAACGATTATGCCAAGGGTCACGATCCTGTGCTGGACGCAGCGCTTTCCCGGGCAAAATGATTACTCAATATTCGCCAGACTGATAACCTGACCGTACTTATACAAATCAAAAATTTTCTAGCTTTGGTGACGGAGTTTTCTGGAATTCAGGAGTAAATACCACATCGATAAATCGTGGTGTGAGTAACGTCCATCCAGCGCTTTGCGAGCATTTCCTGACTAAAGAATAAGCTTAACGTACAATATTTTCCGTTTCCCAAACGGAGCCCTATAAAACGCTTTTTATACAAACCCGGGGGGCATTAAAAAAAGAACTGCAGCAATGCCTCAGAAGCGGAAGAGTCGTGCGTAGATCCAGAACATCATCGCTTAAAGGGAAAGGATTAGGATCAATCCCGCACACGATACCTATCAGCGAAAGGCCACCTGAAGCCGCTGACAGAGCAATACCAGGTCACTGGGAAGGTGACCTGATCCAGGGCTCTAAAAACTCCTGTATCGTCACCCTCGTAGAACGTCATTCCCGTTTTATTATGCTGGCCAAAGTCAGGGACAACAGGAGCATAACGGTTATATCTGCACTCATCAGACAAGCCCGGGAATTACTTGCTGAGCTTTATAAAACATTAACATGGGACCGGGGCGCTGAAATGACCAGCCATACCCGGTTTACTGCAGCCACAGATATTCAGGTTTACTTCTGCGATCCTCAATCTCACTGGCAACGCGGCTCCAATGAAGATAGGCGGCTTAAGTGCCCTTTGACCAATTCTTTTCAGCAACGATACTATTTATCTTATCCGTTAAAAAAGACGCTTAAGATTACCCAGCATATTACCGAGCAGGATAAATGAACGCTGCAGACTGGTGATACTGATAAATAAATTCGCATCTGTCTCTTTCAGCCACTGTTCAAACCCTTCAACGCGACAAATGTCCGAAACCTCTTCAAAATAAGCCCGGAGATGTTCAAGGTTATTCAGATACACCAGAAACGACGAATAGTTCTCGGCGCTCATCTGCTCAACGAGAGCGTTGATATGTTCATGCAGCACCGTCAGTTCCAGGTGCTTTTCCGCAAAAACTGTATCGCTGTGCATTCGGTTTTCCTTGTGTGCGTAGGTTAAGCTCATACTGCTGAATATACAGCCGGTGCTGGCTGGCGGCTGTCAGACTGGTCAGAACTTAGTCCAGTTATCGTTGCTACTGTGGAGTGTTTCTGACAGCGTATTTAACGTTACTGGCTTTGCGACAAGCATGTTCTTATGTGGCTTTACTTCAGGCTTCCGGACTGACGTGCCCTCGCTAACCGTAAACGCTGCGACCAGGCCTTTCAGCGCATCAGCTTGTTCAGTCAGTGAGCGGGCAGCTGCCGATGCTTCTTCGACCAGTGAGGCGTTCTGCTGCGTCACGTCGTCCATCTGATTGACCGCCTGATGGACCTGACTGATTCCCAGAGATTGTTCCTGCGCAGCAACCGTAATTTCGTCAATCAGTTCTGCGACCTGACGGACAGCGTCATCCATCCGCATCATGTTCTCACCGACTTCGCCGGCCTGTGACGCCCCGGCCTCAACTAAAGCAATGGAGGATTCAATCAGCTCCTTTATTTCACGCGCGGAAGCGGAAG
Organism: Pantoea sp. Fr+CA_20; assembly: GCF_024520835.1. NCBI lineage: Bacteria > Pseudomonadati > Pseudomonadota > Gammaproteobacteria > Enterobacterales > Erwiniaceae > Pantoea > Pantoea sp. Fr+CA_20. The sequence continues at coordinate 9,796 of NZ_JALNPN010000030.1, read as the reverse complement.
ATCGCTGCGCCAGGTTTCTCACTTCGCCGGCCACGACTGCAAAGCCACGCCCCTGTTCACCAGCGCGGGCCGCTTCGACAGCCGCATTGAGTGCGAGGATATTGGTCTGAAATGCCACTCCCTCAATCAGGGCTATGATGTCTGTGATTTTGGCTGAACTACTGCGGATGTCTGACATTGTACCAATCATGATGCGGACCATTGAGGAGCTATCATCAGAAATATCAAGGGCATTCTTAGCGAGCTGACTGGCCATACGGGTATTTTCGGCAGTCAGTCGGACCGTCTCGCTGAGCTGCGACATGCTGGCGGCGGTTTGCTCCAGTGAGGCAGCCTGCTCTTCGGTCCGCGAGGACAGATCCTCATTGCCGACGGCTATCTCGCCTGATGAGGCACTGACGTAGTGTGCAGCCTGCCCGACGGCATTCAGCGAGGTGTCAACGTTGCTGACAAGGTGATTAAACGCCTTTGCGGTAAGCCCTATCTCATCGCGGTGTGACTCGTCTACCCTGAGGGTTAAATCCAGATTTTCACTGGCACTTTCCATCACGGCACGCATACCGTTGAGATGCCGGCGAATAGACAGAATGGTCCTTAACGTGAAGAAACCAAATATCACAATGGCCGCTGCAGAACCTGTGATGAGTGTCCACAGGGTCAGGTGATAGGTACGGGTATTCTGCGCTTTGTAAGCGTTGCTGATGCCTACGTTAAACTGACGTTGCTTCAGATAGTCATCAATCAGGCTACGTGTTGTGGCACCTACACCATCATTTCCCAGTATGGCGGGCAGGGCCACGTTATCATTCTGCGCTCTGGAGCCTTCCAGAAAAACCGGTAACCTGGCACGTATTTGCTGGATAGTGGTAAGTTCACGCTGACTCATCTGCCGATCCGCATCGTTAGAAACGTCCTCCTCAAGATAGTGCCGGGTGTCTTTCGTCAGCTGGTCAATACGCTCATTTATTTCTTTTTCATACTGTGCCTGCTGGCTGAGGCTTTTTGAGGTCTGATGCCGGAACAGCCAGATGATAAGCCTGTTGCTGCTGTTAATTAGGTCATCAATGTCCGTAATGGAAGGGATGGTGTTTTCTTGGACGTACTGAAAGCGGTCCTGGAACCCCGTTACTACGGTGACTGAGGCGGTAACAATTACTACCAGCGATATAGCCAGTAGCGAGAAGGTCAGAAAAAGGCGCTGTGAAATGGTCATGAGTCACTCCTGTTTTTAAAAAGCAGACAAGCCAGTGCTTACCCTCATTAAAAGTGTCGGAACAAATCATGCGGACTTTAATTACAAATGTATGGAAATGTGTTAGTTGAATGTAGCCTCCGGAAGAGAACGGAAGCGATGACCGATAACAGCCGTTGAAACGAGCTGATGGTGCTGAGGGAGTCAGTCTGTCAATCTTTGCGAAACTATTGTCCGCTATGAGCTGTGAGTTCTTCGTTTCATGGCTAAGTCCCCCTTGATTAAGGATAGCGTTGCATCCACCGATTGAACTCACAGCTCATAGCGGACTCCGCCCGGTTGCCCTCATGAGCGATTCTGTCAGTAAAGTGTCACCTCAACCTGAGTCAGGTATTCAGCGCAGCACGGGGGCTTCCGTCATAGTAAGCGGCTCCCGTCTTCAGGACGCCATAACACCAGTGAACCAGTTTTCGCATCAGTACACCAATGGCCACCATTTTGGGTTTTCCCCGCAGGCACATTTCCTCGTAAATGTTACGCATACGTTTGTTATGAATCTTTCCGCACAGAGCCGACATGTAAAGTTTTGCTCTCAGCTGAGGCGGGCCGATTTTAGACATGCGGGACCGTTCCCGAACCGAAGTGCCCGAGCGCTTCTCGACAGGCACCACGCCCAGAAAGGCAGCAGCCTGGTCTGCTGATTCAAAGTGATGGCTGCGAAGCACAACCAGCATGTGCATACCCATCTGGAGCCCGACAGATTTAATCGACGTCAGCAGCGCATAGTCCCATTTCAGGTCCGGGCTGGCATGAATGTGCGCTTTAACCTGCCGTTCATCTTCACGGAGCAGCTGCGCCATTCTGATGCATGAACTGATGACGTCTGCAGGCGTGTCGGTAGACTGATATTTTTCGAGCCGGTTTTCCTCACGCACGGCGTCAGCGAGCAGCACATTCCGCCGGCGCAGAAGTGCGCTGAGAAGCCCGATATCCGCTGCAGGCGGCTCCCACCGATGCGGTTTTTTCAGCAGTACGTAACAGGCCAGCATATACGCATCCACCTTGTCCATTTTGGTCATTATCCTCATGCCACGGGCAAACTCCCGGCTGCGGTGAGGGTTGGCCAGAGACACAAATAATCCTGCATATTGCAGGGACGTGGCCAGCCGTTCGTGATACACGCCGTTGGCCTCCATCACCACATGAACATCCTCCGGACCGCAGTGCTGAAGCCTGAGCCAGCGAAGTATGTGCGCAACCGAGCTGCGGTCGTTGCGGATATTTCGTGTTTTGACGCGACCTTTCATGCCGTTGTAAAGCATGCAGAGGTCGAGCGTGTCTTTAATGACGTCAATACCGACTAGAAACATGATTTCACTCCTCTCATATAGACCGTCACGCCTGTTCGCCTTGTACAAACTGAGTCGTGCTCCCGGTAATCGTTCAACCTGATGTGCTGGCGTGAAAGGTGAAGCAGAGGGCCATGTGCTGCAAAGCAGGAGCGTTATTTAAACCGTCCTCAGGGAAGGGACCGGCTCACTCAGCCTCAGTGGTGGTAGCTAATCAATTAGATACAAAGTTGGGGCCGCCTCTGAAAAAATGCTGCTCGATTCAGCTCACCCTCGGGCTTCAAAACCCAGCAGGACGGTCGTGCTGCAGCATCGTGTATCCAGTTTAATCAGGCTTTATGAACATATAAGACCGAGCGCCAGCGTTCTTCGACGGCGAAGCGGCCCGGATAAAGTGAAGTCATGGTGCAGGTTCTGAAAAAGAGATAGGCATAAGTGAGAAAGTGGAAGTGGGTTCCGGCGTCAGGCAAAGCCGGTACGGAGAGAATAAAGATCGTGCATTATCAGTATTTAGGATTTAGGATTTATCTTAGACTCTTGGAAGTGATATTAGGCACTTTATGCAAAGAAAATAATATAAATAATCTTTTCTGCTGAGCCGTTAACAAATGCCCTTGCGCACGGACACATAGCAGAATTCCCCTACATGATGAGAATAAATATGAAAATATCCAGCCGCCTTGCCGCATGTTTCAGCCTGCTTATTATCCTGTTCATCGTCTGCACAGGCACAGCTCTGAATGCACTCCACAAAGCCCGGGAAAGTATGGACGACGTCGTCAATATCAAGATGAAGAAGTACAGTCTTGCCCAGGGCATGCTGGGTGAGCTTGAAGACATGGCTAGTGCGGTAAGAACATTAGGGCTGCTCACTGACCCCGTGCAAATGAAGCCGGTTGATGAGCGTCTGCAAAAAACCAAAGCCGCGTTTATCTCTGACCGCAAGATGCTGAATGAAATCATGAAAACCGATTTAACCCCAGCCGGGCGTGAGGCGATGAAAAGGCTGGCTGACAACGAAAACACTTTCTTTGTCATTTTCGAGAAGGCACGTCAGCTCGGACTCGCCAACCAGAACAAAGAGTTCCTTAACTTTTTCATTAATGACGTACGACCGATTCAGAACAGGATGCTCAGCGCCATTGAAGATCTCGCTCGTGAGCAGCAAAAAAACAGCCAGACTGCTGTGCAGCAAAACAGCGCTTCGACCTCAGAGGCCTCTCTCATCCTGATGCTGCTGGCCGGCGCCTCCGTTCTTGTCAGCGTAGGAGCCTGTATTCTGGTAATCCGGGTACTGATGAGCCAGCTGGGCAGTGAACCCGCTCAGGCGCAGGCCCTTGCCGCGACCATCGCGGCAGGCGACCTGACCACCCCAGTTCCCCTTCGCCGCAACGACACGACCAGCCTGATGGCCTCGCTTGACGGCATGCAGGCCAACCTGCGCGGTCTGGTATCGCAAATCAAGGAGACTGCTGGCTCTGTGGCGCTGGCCGCTGACGAAATCGCGCAGGGCAACACTGAGCTGTCGTCACGGACCGAACAGCAGGCAGCTGCGCTGCAGGAGACAGCCGCCAGCATGGAGCAGCTGACAGCTACTGTGAAGAGCAACACGGTCGGTGCGCAGCAGACTGCGGAATCCGCCCGCGATACTGCCCACCTGGCTCGCGAAGGCGGCTCCGAAGTTCAGCGCATGTCGGTCACCATGCTGAACATCTCGGTGAGTGCCACGAAAGTCCGCGATATCACGTCGGTGATTGAAAGCATCGCCTTCCAGACCAATATCCTGGCGCTGAATGCTGCCGTCGAGGCCGCGCGTGCGGGTGAAGAAGGCCGCGGCTTTGCTGTGGTGGCCGGCGAGGTCCGGACGCTGGCACAGCGTAGCGCCACGGCTGCGAAAGACATCAAATTACTGATTGAACAGGCCGTTGAGCAGATTGAAAGTGGAGTTACCGTTGCCTCATCGGCCGGACAGAGCATCCAGAAGGTTGTCGGCATGGTCGGCGAACTGGCGGAGGCAATGGACAATATATCCCTTGCATCATCCGAGCAGATGCAGGGAATTTCTCAGGTCAGCGTTGCCGTGAGCCAGATGGACGGCGTGACGCAGAACAACGTGGCACTGGTAGAGGAATCCTCTTCGGCCTCTCAGTCATTGTCGGAGCAGGCAAACGCGCTGCGGGGCATGGTGGAGACATTCCGTGTCTGATGATAACCAGCCTACGCTCGATCAGCTCTACTTAACTGCTATCAGGTCGATTAAGATGGATATTGATCTGTTTTTCACACAACTGAAAAGCGGGGTATATGCCAGTCCGGACACCTTTGCAAACAACTGGGCACATCTGATAAGAGTAATTAATGAAATTAAGCCTATACTCATCAAGCCTGGCGTCACGGAGGCGCTGGTGAGAACGGACAGGCAGCTAATGACAGACCTGCAGGCTATCACCCACGCTGTGGAGATCATAGAAAACTTTCTAGCCTGCCTGGAACACCAGGCCAGAGAATATGGCGACAAGCCGCGATGAAATTTGTCTTGAACTGAAATAAGACTGTCATGTCGCGCGGGTTTAATGTGACATGGTGTGTAATTTTTCATAAAGCTGCTCTGCGCCTCCGGGCGTGCCCGGATTGTACATGCCGGAGGGTTTTTTTGGCCAGAATACTGATGCCTGATATCAGTCGCCTGTAATCGGCTCATCAAGGGCTGATGATTCACATCTAAAATTGTATTACTTATAACAATATCACATAGGCGACTACGCTTTGTGCAGCTGCACACCGGCATGTCAGCCTAAAGATGATGCGTGTTGCAGCCGAGTTCCGTTCGTCCAACAAAATACCGGGAAAATGAGCTCACATGATGAAAAGTAAAAAAGTGACTATTGCAGCCATGTTATTTTTTGGGCTTTCACCTTTATGTTTTTCTGTGAATGGGGCATTCATTCATCCCGGGGCACTGAATACGGCCGATGACTTCAGAAAAATAGCTCTGGAAGTAAAAGAAGGGCGCCAGCCTTGGTCTTCAGATTTTGCGTTATTACGCACTAATAATCATGACTCACCTGACTACACTCCTCATCCTGTGACTGTTCTTTATCGGGGCACAGCGGCAGGTCACCCAAAAGAAAATTATGCACTCCTCTTCAATGACGCCGCGGCCGCGTATGCTTTAGCTCTGGACTGGCGGCTGAGCGGAGACGACACTCGAGCAAAGCGTGCCGTTTATATACTCACTCAGTGGGCAGATAAGCTGCGCTTAGTTGACGGAACATCAGATAAATTTCTTGCGGCCGGACTCTATGGCTACCAACTTGCTGTCGCAGCCGAAACCCTTCGGGGGTCATCTGCTTTTTCAGCCTCGCAGCAGAAGGCGGTCAGAAATATGCTGGTTACGGAGTTTGCACCCATGAACATCGCTTTTCTTGAGAATCATAACGGCGCAAAAAAGGACCATTACTGGGCCAACTGGGACCTGTCTAATACCGCTTCGCTGATGGCTATTGGTATTTATGCAGACCGGAGAGATCTTTATAACAAGGCTCGTGACTATTATCTAGCCGGAAACGGTAACGGCGCGTTGAAAAACGCAGCATGGAAAATTTATCCTGACGGGCTTGCCCAGTGGCAGGAAAGTGGCCGCGATCAGGGGCATACGCTGCTTGGCATTGGTCTTGCCGGGACAATATGTCAACTGGCCTGGAACCAGGGTTATGATCTGTTTGGTGCCTATAACAACCGCCTCCTCGGAGCGGCCCGTTACATAGCCAGTTATAATTCAGGAAACAGTGTCCCTTATACGGCTTACCATAACAGTGACGTTACCCAGCCGGTTATTTCCGTTAAAGGTCGTGGAGAAAAAAGACCTGTATGGGCACTGTTATACGGCCATTATGTGCAGCTGATGCATATCAATGCGCCGGAGATAAAGACGGCGATGGAGAAGGATAGCAATGAAGGCGGAGGCGGTAATTACGGCCCGAACAGTGGCGGGTATGACGCGCTGGGTTATGGCACCTTAACTTTTCTACATTGATTTCTGATTGGCAGGTTTTGATTAACACGTTGCTTGGCTTCAAAAGGCGGCTCTGATTAGGTGCCTTATACAGCTGTCTTGTCTCAGCAGCGGAGGATCATGTGCTGCTAAACAACGTTCAGCGCGATCGACAATATATGACATTAAAGGCGAAGACCGGCTTACTCTGCTTCAGTGGTGGTAGGTAATTACCACGTGTGGTTAGATACAAGCGAGGTTCAACCTGTCATAAAGTAATCGGCTTCTCCTGGCTACTGGTGCCATGTGGCCAGCTTCTTAGGCGAGCATAAACTGGCGCCTCTATGCGCTTTCGCGCACAACAAGTTGAGACACTGCTGGAGATATCCAATGCAAAACGTTGAAGATAACGAGACGGAATCTACTTACTGTAAAGCCTGCAGAATCAATGAAATGGTCTGTCTGAGCAGAGCTGGTGATGGAAAGGAATAAGCCGTGAAAAGATTAAGCGCGATCTTATGCTTCTGCTTATTGAGCATATCAGGTAAAAGGGAGAAGCTGACATCGCCCTGATTTTTGCTATAGAGCAGCTGATTGAACTACCACCTTGACAAGGTTATATCTGAATACCTTCTATCACGTCCATGCTCTGTTCATGTATGTTTGAAGTGGTCAACTGAAACTGGCCACCGATTTAGAGCTTTTCCAGTATCGGTTTTCCGATTCGTTTGGGGGGTAACCCACCATTATAGTCTTTTCCCACGAACAAATCATCAGTATTCTCCTCGAAGCCGAAGCCTGGGTTTCGGTCAGGGAACTCTGCCGCAGGCATGCTGCTTTAGACGCCACCTTCAACAAAGTCTGGATCCCAAGTGAAGTGGAGTTGCCCCGGCTAAAACGGACACGGTTAATTTATAGCAAGTAGTGAACTTCTGTACTCTCTCGGTATTAGTTATGATACCTCCCTTGATAAACTGTTGACAAGAAACAATTATTTTATTTTGCCTTTCACCATCGGAAATTAAATTGTGTACATGACTATTTTGGTAATTTACTGCCTGACATTGATGGGATTCGAAGAAACCTAGCAATGCGCTATCAGGCAGAAAATCTTGAAAATTTAGACCTACTTGCGGAGCAAGGAAATGTCATGAAAGTAATCTTATATTAATATTATAAATTTAGTTTTAATCTCTGAATTTCAATATGAAATCGCAATCTAGTTCAGGTAACATTATTACACTTTCCTGCTCATTGGGATCTGATCTTGCGATTATGACTTGAGCAATATATTCACTTTTATTATACGGAAGATGAGGAACGCCTGCAGGAATATACAAAAATGAACCTTCCGGTACTTCAAGTTCCTTTTCAAGATTTACTCCAAACCTCACCCAAGTCTTGCCACTTAGTGCATAAATAGCAGTCTCGTGATCAAGATGTTTGTGGGCCTTACCCTGTGACATGGCCGGAATCCTCGCAAGTTGCATATGTAAATGTGACGATCCTACCGTTTCTTTAGATATTCCGACCACGTATGATAGTCCCTGTTTACCGGAAAAAACCGATTTAGGAGTGACAACCTGACATTCAATAATTTTATTCATTAGGTATCCTCAGATGTAGGGAGTGATAGGTTAAACCTAATTACCATCCCAGATGGAATGTCAATGAACATTAAATGTGTAGTTGATTTAAGATAAAAATGAATTTTTTATTTTTAGGGGATGGTTCACTAGTATAATATAAAATTACAAAAAAGTGATTGAACGTGAATCGCAACAGATAATCTAGACACTTCCGGGTCTTTGATAAAGTTGATTTTCATATTCTGTCGGTGACATCTGATAGCCCGAACCATGATGACACTTACTGTTATAAAAGATTTTGATGTAACCAAAAACATCGCTGCGGGCTTCCTCCCACGTTCCGTAGATCTTTTTCTCTATCTGTTCGCGTTTCAGTAGCACCACTGGCGCCAAGTTCTGGCTGAACGTACTAACAGAGCTGAAAAATCGCGGACTGAACGACACTCATCGCCTGCGTTGACGGCCTGGAAGGCTTTCTGGACGTCATAAACGCGGTGTATCCGCAGGCACGCTTCCAACTGTGCATCGTGAACATGGTGCGAAACAGCTTGCGGTTCGTCTCCTATAAACAGGCTTATGGATGAGTTGATGACGTTCAGTCAGGTGATTTTTCCCTTATCTAAACATTTGGTGGTAAATATTATCTATGTACAGCCTGAACCACCAAAGCTCATGACGCGTAAACAACCGAGTGTGATGACGCTGCCGTGCAGATGAAAGTGGGCAGTGGTCAGATCCTGACAGGCAACGCTAAGTGAATTCTGCATAACCCGCAGGGGCTGTAGCGCCAGTTTTCACGTAGCGCGCCCGGTTCTCAACGGGCTTCGGGACCTGAGGGGATACAGGTGAGGTGCCGGTGCGTAACCGGGTACTCGGCGTGATGCCTTATTTAACATAACTATGATTATACGCACCGATATGGTAATGGCTAAATTCAGATGTTCGCCTCTGGTTATATTGAGATGTCCGCATTATCGTCCTTTTTCCAGGGTTTCCCGGCTGAGGACGCAACTGATGACGGCTTACGGTTCGGAATGCTTTACGATGAATGAAGTTAACTGCCTCAAAATCCTAAAGGATGTCATTGATTGTAGGCTAACCACTTCTCTTGCATCACAACGACTTGGCCTTACGTTTTGACCCGCCCGAAAAAGCCTTCACACGCCGTGACCCGCTCCCTTGCAAAGTACCGCGCGACCTTTTTCAGGATATCCCGTTCTTCTTCGGTGCGTTTTAGCTGCGCCCGTAGTTTCTGGATCTCGCTTTTGGCTTCCAGTAAATCCCGTGCATTCTGTTCGATTTTATCAGGCTTGATAGCCCGGAGCCACTTGTAGAGGCTGTGCGCAGAAACGCCCAGACGGTCGGAAACTTCGGCAACGGAATAACCGCGTTCCGTTATCTGACGGACGGCTTCTTCCTTAAATTCAGATGTAAATCGTGGTGTGCCCATACGCTCCTCCTGTGCTCAAACTATAAGGCAGGATCGTCTACCGGGGTGAGGTCAGTCCACTCTCTCCTGAGAGTCCAAGAAATCGTCCGTACCTCCATTTTTATGCTCAAGTCCTAACATAGCTGACATTAATGCGACCTTACTTTAGTGTCATCCTTGTGAAAGTCTTAAAACGCTTATAAGACATATTTAGAGCATCAGCGAACGTGAAGCATACCGGTC